>WOZO01000173.1 GCA_011620315.1 Sideroxydans sp.
CAGACCAGCTTAAACTAGACTGAATTCTGTCTTGACGGATGGGTCCACTATAGTTTCATCCCGGTTGCCCGTCCGCGCGCGGCCGCCAGTAGGTCGGCAGGTAGCGCCAAACCCACGGGCCGAAGCAGGCCAGCCACAGCAGTGTGGCGGCGAGATAGAGCCATCCAGACTGCGACGGCAGTAGGTCGGCCGCGATGCGCAGCAGCGCGGTGAGCTGGATTCCGGCGAACATCAGCTTGACCGGGGTGTCGATAGCGAACGTCAGTCCGGAGTGGCCCAGCGTGACGCGCGTGCCCATGCCGATCATCAGCGTGGCGTAGCAACCTATGGTCAGTGCGTGCAGCGGTGCTAGGCCGAGAATGAAGACGGTGCCGCTGTGCGTAAGCAGCCACAGGCTCTGCGTTGCGTACAGCAGCATGGCGATGCCGATCCAGCCGAAACCGATATGCAACACGGCCAGCAGCGGGTTGCTGAAACTGCGGCGGAAGCCCCACAGCCAGCTCAAGGTGAGTGCCGCGAAAGCCAGCGGCAGGTCGGTCAGCCATAGCCAGGCGGACAGATTGAGAAACGCCAGCACGCCGTGCCCAAGACTCATCGCCAGCATGGTCCACCACGGCCAGAACGGGCGGGGCACATCCTGTTGCTGCAAGGCGCTGGAAGTGAAGAAGGGGATCATGCGGTGCGCCACGCTGGCGAACACCGGCAACACGAAGCCCCACAGCGCGGCGCGCAAGGCGAACTGCAGCGCTTCGTGCATACCGGTCACTTGCCACAACAGGAAAGATGCCAGCGCCAGCCAGCCGATGCTGAACGCGATGAACAGCACAATGGTATGGCGCTTGTCGCCGGGCCGCGTGTCGCGCAGCACGCGCCACAGCGCATACAACCCGCCGGCCCAGCCGACCAGCATGGCGGCACTCGCCAGCATCAGCAGCACAGGCCAGAAGAACAACCCGGCGTAGAACAGCATGGCACCGGCGAACATGAACACGAAGGCCGGCACGTAGCGTTGCGGCGGGATCTCGTGCCCCGCCATCCAGCGCGGGAAGGTGGTCATCAGGAAACCGAAGAAGAAGAACGGCAGCATGCCGAACAGCATCAGCCAGATGTGGATCGCGGTGGGGAACAGCGGCCAGGCCACGGTCTGCGCGGGGAACAGGTAACGCGTGGACAGCTCGAACAGCCACCACAACATGGCGAGCAGGGTTTGTACGGCCCCGCCGAAGAACATGACACGGTGGGGCGCGGCGATGAAGGACTTGAACATACTGATGATCCTGATGGTAATGGAAATATAAATCCGCCCGCGCGGGCGGGCGGATCGTGATCGGGCTAAAACGCTACACGCTGTCGGAAGCCGGAACCAGCTTGCGCTGCTCGCCGCACCCTATGGTCAGCAGGTCCCACACCAACAGCACGAAGCCTGCGGCGAACATCACGCCAAACACCTCGCGCCACCACATGCCCTGCACGAACCAGTGGTGCGACTGCGCGGCGAAATAGCCGATCCAGCTGGAGCCTTCGATGGCGCGTTCGATCTGCGACTGCACATAACCGGACACCAGCATGGACATGGTCATACCCACCATGCCGAGATTGAGCAGGCCCAGCGCCCACTTCCATTTCCAGCCGTTGCCCGGCAGCCCGCCCGACATCCACACGTCGCCGCGCCATTTCTGCACGGCGAGGTAGAACATGGCGATGACGATGGTGGCGTAAGCGCCGAAGAAGGCGAGGTGACCGTGCGAGGCCGACCATTGCGTGCCGTGCGTGTACAGGTTGATCTGCGGCAGGGTGTGCATGAAGCCCCACACGCCCGCGCCGAAGAAGTTGCCGAAGGCGTGCGCGATCAGCCAAGCCATGGTCGGGTGATTGGAATTCTTGGCATGGCGCGCGCCCGCGTCGAACACCGCATGCACCACCATCGCCACCAGTGGGATCGGTTCCAGCGCGGAGAAGACGCCGCCGATGGAAAACCAGTATTCCGGCGTGCCGATCCAGAAATAGTGGTGACCGAGGCCGAGGATGCCGGAGCCGAACATCAGCGCGACTTCGATGTACAGCCAGGTCTCCACGATCTTGCGGCGCACGCCCAGCACCTTCATCAGACCATAGGCCATGATGCAGGCGACCATCACTTCCCAGGTCGCTTCCACCCACAGATGGATCACCCACCACCACCAGTACTGGTCGATGGAGATGTTGGTGGTGTAAAACATGCCGGCCAGATAGATGCCGAACAGCGCCAGCAAGTCCAGCACCAGCACGCCGGCGATGCCGGTGTAACGGCCTTTGCCGAAGGTGGCGGCGACGTTGTAGAACACCACCAGCACGCTGACCACGATACCGATGTCGGCCCAGCGCGGCGCCTCGATGTATTCGCGGCCTTCGTTGATCAGCCAGATGGTGGATTCCTTGCCCGGCCCGACCTGCACCAGCAGAAAGACCAGCACCACCACGGTGACCGCTGCAGTCAACACCCAGAAGATCACGTTGCCGAGCTTTAGCCCGACGATCTCATGCTGCGATTCCTCCTCCAGCAGCCAGTACACCGAGCCGAGGAAGCCGTACAGCATCCACACCACCAGTGCGTTGATATGCACCATGCGGTTGACGCTGAAATCGAGCACACCGTAGAGGAAGTCCGGCATCAGATACTGCAGGCCGGCCAGCAGGCCGAACAGCACCTGTGCGCCGAACAAGGTGATGGCGACGGTGAAATACTTCACCGCCAGTTTTTGCCCACCGTTCAGGTTGGCGCTGTCGCATATTCCTGGCGTAGCCATGATCAATTCTCCTGTTCGATGGATTTGAAGTTATAGGGGAAGCCATTGGTGTCGATGCTGGACATCCATTTCAGGAAGGCCACCACACCGCGCGCTTCCTCGTCGGTGATGCCAAGCTTCGGCATGCGACGCCCCATGCTGTTGTGCAGCTTGTCGGAAGGGTCCTTGATGAACTCGACCATCTGCACCTCGCGGATCTCGGAGGTCCCCCAGTACTGGTCCAGCCACGACTTGGTCAGGTCGGGCGCGTAGTAGGCACCGTTGCCGAGCAGGGTGTGGCAGTTCATGCAGTTCTTGGCCTGCGTGGTCAGCTTGCCCAGCTTGACCAGCGCCTCGGCTTCCTCTTCGTTCAGCTCCTTGCCGAACAGCGGTTCCTTGACGCCGATCACCGGCACCTGCACACGGCGCTGCTCGTCGAACTTGTATTCGATGCGATGATTGATCACCGAATACGCCGGTACGCGCGTCGTGCCCACACTTATCTGAGATATCGTGTCCATCGTCAGCAGCATGAGCACGACGAACGAACCGCCGGTCACCCATATCGCCGTCTTGCGCCAGAACGATTCCGACGCCCACCATTGATTCGTCGCCATTTACGCCTCCTTAGTCATTGATTCAGGGATCACTTCCGTTACTGCATCTTTCTCCGCGCCCGCCGCGTGAGTCCCCACACACAGATGCCAGATGCCGTGCGGTGCCAGCAGATAGCCAAGCAGCATGCACGCCACCACCGTCTCCCATAGCGGGTGCGACAGCAGGTTGGCGGCTTGCGCGAGGAACAGCGTGGAGATGAACAGACCGGCATAGGACAGATAGGCCAGCGGCATCAGCAGCGGCATGGCACGGATGCGCGCGTAGGCAAACAGCAGCGCGTACAGCGCGCCGAGCAGGATGACCATGGCCGAGGAAAAGAAGATGGTGAAGAAATCGGCAAGACCGGTCGGCTCAATCATGTTGCCCCCTTGTGCGGCGGATCGGACGACCCGCCCTGCACCACTCAATGATTCACTTCGCGTCAATGTATTCCTGTTTTTTTAATTATGCAAGTGTTATGAATGTATTAATATTCGGCGTCACCGATAGCGGCTGCCCGCCTATAATCTGCCCGACCAACAAGGAGTGAACCGGCATGCAACTCAACCTTTCCACCGACATCGCGCTGCGCACCCTGATCTATCTGGGCCAGAAGGACGCGCCCGCCACCATCTCCGAAGTGTCCGCCGCCTTCGGCATCGCCAAGACCCATTTGATGAAGGTGGCGATGACGCTGGTCGCGCAGGGGCTGGTGACCAGCGAGCGCGGTCGCAACGGCGGCATCCGCCTCGCGCGCGACGCCGCCAAGATACGCATCGGCGATGTGGTACAGACCATGGAACCCAGCATGGCGCTGGTGTATTGCATGCGACCGGACGCGACCGAAGCGGATTGCCCGCTGCTGCCGGGCTGCAAACTGAAGAAGACCTTCGGCAAGGCACAGAAGGCGTTCCTGGCCTCGCTCAACGAGAGGGCCCTGAGCGATCTGCTGCCCGCCAAACCCATCAAGGTCAAAGCATGAAAGCGGCCGACTTTCTGCGCAGCTTCGCGCCCCACCGCTCACCCGCCACGTTCGCCGAGCGCCTGCGCAGCGGCGCGGCAGGCGGCTCGGGTATCTTCCTGCTGGCCTGGGCGCTGCACCTGCTGCCGCAGCCGGAACTTCCGCTGTTGCTGCTGGCCTCTATGGCAGCCTCGGCGGTGTTGCTGTACGCGGTACCGCACAGTCCGCTGGCGCAGCCGTGGAACCTGATCTGCGGGCACCTGATCTCTGCCCTGGCCGGTTGGATCACCATCAGCTTCGTGCATGACCCGTTGACAGCCGCCGGCATCGCGGTCGGCGCGGCCATCTTCCTGATGTATCTACTGGACTGTCTGCATCCGCCCGGCGCGGCCACCGCGCTGACGCTGGTGCTGGGCGCGGCACAGTTTCTGCACATGGGCTTCGCGTGGACGTTGGCCATAGTGGGTGCCAATGGCTTCATCTCGTTGCTGCTGGCATTGACCATCAACAACGCCCTGCCGCGCCGCCACTATCCGCAGACACCTGCCGCACCGGCACCGCCGCCAGTGGCCATACGCGTATTGCCCGAACAGCAGGACATCGAATGGGCACTGACACAGGAAGACAGCATGCTGGACATCAGCGCGGAAGACCTGACCGGCTTGTACGACGCGGCACAGCGCCGCGCGCAGTTCCGTTTCGAGGCCGCGACAAGCAAAGGCTGAGCATGTCCACGCTCAAACTCATCCATATCAGCGCGGTTGCCGTGAGTTTCGCGCTGTTCTTCCTGCGCGGGCTGTGGCTGTTGCGCGCCTCCCCCGTCATGCAGCAGCGCTGGGTCATGATCGCCCCGCACAGCGTGGATACCATCCTGCTCGCCAGCGCCATCGCGCTCGCCTGGCAGCTCGGTGTCACGCCGTCCAATTCCCCTTGGCTGACTGCAAAGATCGTCGCACTTCTGGTGTATATAGGGCTGGGCATGCTGGCGTTCCGCTTCGCGCGCACCACTGCGCAACGGCTCTCGGCATGGCTGGGTGCGTTGCTGGTGTTCGGCTACATCGTGGCCGCCGCGATCACGCACGACCCGCTACTTACACTGTAAAGGCCGCACCATGAACGATCCTTTCAACACCCCTGCCGCACCCGGCTTCGACGATCCGCTGGAGATGCTGCAAGCCTGCCACGGGCGCATCACGGCGCAGTGCGACACCCTGCAGCGACTGGTCGCGCACTTGCAGATGCAGGGCAACGACGAACAAGCCGGACAGGCGGCGCGCGCCATCCTGCGTTACTTCGATACAGTGGGCCAGTATCACCATCAGGATGAGGAACAGGATCTGTTCCCCGTGCTGCTCGCCAGCGGCAACAGCGAGGCAGCGGCCTACGTGGCGAAATTGCTTGCCGAACACAAGGTGATGGACGCCGCCTGGTCGGCCTTGCGCCCGTTGCTGATCGCCATCGCGGACGACAGTGCCAACACGCTGGATGCAGACATCGCCGCACATTTCACCGACAGCTACGCGCGACACATCGTATTCGAGAACGGCCGCCTGCTGCCGCTGGCTACGAAGCTGCTGAACGCGGAACAATTGCAAGTGCTGGGCCGCTGCATGGCAACGCGGCGCGGAGTCACGAATTGAAACAGGTGGCAGTGATCGGCACCGGCCCGGCAGGCTTGATGGCCGCCGAAGTGCTGTCGCAACGCGGGATACAGGTCGATGTCTACGACGCCATGCCCAGCGCGGCGCGCAAGTTCCTGATGGCGGGAAAAGGCGGCATGAACATCACCCACGCCGAGCCGTTCGAGGATTTCGTGACGCGCTACGGGTCGCGGCGCGAACAGATCGCACCGCTGCTGCAAGCCTTCCCGCCGCAGGTACTGCGCGACTGGATACACGGCCTCGGTGTCGAGACCTTCGTCGGCACTTCCGGCCGCGTGTTCCCCAAAGAGATGAAAGCCGCACCGCTGCTGCGCGCCTGGTTGCACCGCCTGCGCGAACACGGCGTGCGCTTCCACATGCGCCATCGCTGGCTGGGGTGGGGTGTGCAAGATGCGTTGCGCTTCGCCACAGCCGATGGCGAGATCAGCATCGCGACCGATGCCGTGGTACTGGCGCTGGGCGGCGCAAGCTGGCCGCAGCTCGGCTCGGACGGGGCATGGACTGCGCTACTCGAACAACGCGGCATCGCCATCTCCCCGCTGCGCCCGAGCAACTGCGGCTTCGAGATCGCGTGGAGCGACCATTTCCGCGAATGCCATGCGGGCGAGCCGTTGAAATCGGTGGCCGCCGAATTCGGCGCGATACGCAAACAAGGCGAATGCATGATCGATGCGCACGGCATCGAAGGCGGATTGATCTACGCGCTGTCGGCCGCGCTGCGCGACGAGATCGAAGCCAACGGCCATGCCACGCTGCATCTCGACCTGTTGCCGGACTGGACGCTGACGCGCATCGAAAAAGAAGTCGCGCATCCGCGCGGTTCGCGTTCGCTCTCCAGCCATCTGCACAGCCGCCTCGGCCTGAAAGGCGCGAAGGCCAATCTGTTGCGCGAAGTGATGAGTGCGGAACAGATGCACGATGCGAAGCTGCTGGCACAGACCATCAAGCGACTGCCGCTGCGCCTCACAGCAACGCACCCGCTGGCCGAAGCCATTAGCACGGCAGGCGGTGTGCGTTTCGAAGAAGTGGATGCAAAGCTGATGCTGAACAAACTGCCCGGCGTGTTCGTTGCCGGAGAGATGCTGGACTGGGAAGCGCCCACCGGCGGCTACCTGTTGAGCGCCTGTTTTGCCTCGGGCATGGCCGCAGGGAACGGCACACTGCAACGACTGGAACAACCCTGATCGCTACAGGGCTGTAACGATTTTATGGATATAGCTGCGCTACAATGCGCGACATCTTTTCATCAATTTCAAGGATATGAATATGAAGCAATACAGCAAACGCATTGCCCTGTTCCACTGGATCATCTTCGCACTGGTGTGCATCGCTTTCTATTTGGGCCATGAGGTGCATGAATCGCAGAACGGGGCTGAGAAACTGTCCATGTATCCGGTGCATTTCCTGATCGGCGATCTGGTTCTGCTGCTCACCCTGTTTCGCCTCTACTTCCGCAAGAAAGACGGCGAGCCCGCCCCGGCCAACGCCAACCCGCTGCTGAACAAAGTCGCCGCCGCGACCCACAAGCTGCTCAACCTGTCGCTGCTCGCGGTCGTGATCTCCGGCATCACCACCGCCGCCACCTCAGGCGTGATCGAAGCGCTGAAGACCGGCAACGCCGAATTGATCCCCGATTTCAAAACAGTGGCCGCCAAGGAATTCCACGAAATGTTCATCGCCGCCATGCTGCTGCTGATCGCCTTCCACGTCGTGGCCGCGCTCTATCACCAGTTCGTGGTGAAAGACAACCTGCTGCGTCGCATCATGGTGAGACGCTTCGAAGACTGAGTCGCGACGCGATCCAAACGGGCGGCCTGTGTGCCGCCCTTTTTATTTGTACGGAAAGAACCGTCAGATTGACACCCTTTCATCATGCGCGTAAGTTATGCGCATATACAATAAGGGTAAATCAATGACACCAACCACCTTGAATCCTGTAGCGCCGAAAAGATCGGCAAACCTGAGCATCAATGCCGAACTGTTGCAGCAGGCAAAACAGCTCAACATCAATCTGTCCCAGACACTGGAACAGCGACTGTCAGAGATCATCCGACAGGCCCAGCGCGAACAATGGCTGACCGAGAACAAAGATGCACTGGAAGACTACAACCGTCGCATTGAAGTGAGCGGTGCATTCAGCGATGGCCTGAGGCGATTCTGATGGCGCAGTTCGATGTTTACCTCAATCCGAATTCCGACACCTGCGAGTCCATCCCCTATCTGCTCGACGTGCAGGCCGATCTGCTGGATATGCTGAACACGCGCGTCGTAGTACCGCTGGTGCTGGCGCAGGTGATGGGACGCGAAGCCGGGCGACTCAATCCGAAATTCAAGATCAAAGGCATCGTCGTCGCCATGTCCACCGCCGAGATGGCTGGTGTTCAGATGCGCGTCCCGGGAGAAAAGGTAACTTCACTCAAGACCAAACGCGACGAGATCATCGCCGCACTGGACCTGCTGTTCACTGGAATTTGAAGGCAGAAACACAAGAAACGAAAGACATAAAGATGAAGATACCCGCCCGCTACAGCCACATCCTCTTCGGTGCCCTGCTCTCGCTCATCATGGTGAGCATCATCTCCGCCACCGTGATACTCATCAATCAAGGCTACAACACCGAATTCTTCACCCGCTGGTTCAAAGGCTTCGCCACCGCATGGCCTGTCGCCTTCCCAACGGTGCTGTTTGTTGCGCCGTTTGTGAGGAGGGTGGTGGCGAAGGTTACGGTCTGACGAAGTGGCGCGATTCGCCATATTTGGATGAAGTAAGCGCCATGCTACGATGCTGGCACTTCATTGAGTCAAGGAGTGTTGCAATGGATCGCCAAGATATACGGCAAGACCAACCAGCTTATGCTGTGAATTTGCCGCCTACTGTAGGCTAGGTGTACCCCATGATCACGAATGACAAGAGCAAGTTTGAGAGAGACTTTAAGCTGGCGCGAGCATTTTTTGCTTTCCTCGGCATTGTTAATCTCTGGATTGGTTATATTTCACTGCATGATGGTCAGTGCTCATCAACTGCATACATATTCGGTGTCGTCTGCATTGCACTCGGGCCATATCCAACTGGCTTACTGATATTGGCTGTAGCTGTATGGTTAATTTATTTTTCTTTCAGCAAGAAAATGAAAGAGCGCCTTGCTAAACATTACACCTAACCCTACGGTCCAGCGCGTAGGATGGGTTGAGCGTAGCGATACCCATCAATCAAGATAAAACCAACACCGTCGGGAGTTGCCCGACAGCAAGTAGGGCGCAATAACCAACGGGCATTGCGCCGTATGAAGAGACATCCGGTGCAATGCGCTGCGCTTATTGCACCCTACATATTCTTAAACAACAAGGGCGCCTGTCGTGAATCAGAGTGAACCGCCTTCGGGCGGTTTTTTCATGGCGATGTAGATGGCCCACGCGCCGAGCAGCACGTACCAGATGAGCGACCACTCGGGGATGCCGAGGGCGAGGAAGGTCCAGCCTTTCTCGGCGCATTCGCCGGAGCCGTGCATCAGTTCCTGCCACACTTCGGCCAAGGGGAAGTTCTGCAGCATGTAGTCGAGGCCGGGGCCGCAGGCGGGGACTTGATCCTTGGGCAGGTGTTGCAGCCAGATGTGGCGCGAGGCGGCGGCTACGCCGCCTAGTGCGAACAGGGCGGTCAAGGTCGAGTAGATGCGTGTACCCAGACGCAGCGGATGATGCAAGGCGGCCATGAAGAACAGCACGCCGATGGCGATGAAGATCACGCGTTGCAGCATGCACAACGGGCACGGTTCTTCGCGCAGCACGTATTGCAGATACATCGCCGAACTGAACAGCGCGGCGACGACCAGCGCACCGGCAAGGTAGAGCCAGCGATTGGATATTTTGTTGATGGTTGCGAGCAATTTATTCATCTTCTCTCTCTCTCTATCTATCTGCTCGTCGTCGTTCCGGCGAAGGCCGGTGCCCAGTTGATAAAACCACTGGATTCTGGCC
>WOZO01000204.1:0-107 GCA_011620315.1 Sideroxydans sp.
GCGCTTGCATGGCATGCAAGAGGTCAGCGGTTCGATCCCGCTTACCTCCACCAAGAAAAGAAGCAGTACCGCAGTCCCCTTCGTCTAGAGGCCTAGGACACCGCCCT
>WOZO01000204.1:207-9941 GCA_011620315.1 Sideroxydans sp.
TTCACGGCGATAACACGAGTTCGAATCTCGTAGGGGACGCCAAATTCAGTTGCACAGTGTTCGCACTGAGGCAGCAAAAATAGCCCTTCGGGGCTATTTTGTTATAGATCAAAGTCCCCTTCGTCTAGAGGCCTAGGACACCGCCCTTTCACGGCGATAACACGAGTTCGAATCTCGTAGGGGACGCCAAATTCAGTTGCACCTTGCTTCGATGAAGCGAAAAACAAAAAACCCTTCCATAGCTTTTTTGTTTTTCAGCCCCGCCCTATTTCCACGATACGAAGGCTTCTTCCTTGGCCGCTGCTCTTAATAGATCGATGAGCGGCAGTGCGCGATTCTTCAGGTTGACGTTCGGTTCATCCGCATCCTTGTTGGCAGCGGGTATGGCGGAAGGGTGGGCATTGACGGCAGTTGTCAATCTTTCCAGCGCGGCCGGCACATCCCCGGCGCGGATCGCGCCGGGCACGGTAGCGCTGTGGCCCATCATCTTGAGCATGGCGAGCCCGACATCCCCGAACATGGTGATATCGGCATAGGCTTCGGTGGTAAATGTCACGAGCACGGTTCTCTCCTTTGTGTGAAGCCTGAGTATGCAGCCGTTTGCGCGCCGGATGTTATGAACTTTTATTTGGCACGAAAAAAGCTTCACCCGGTTTTCAGTTGGACCATGCCTTCAGTCACTCTCACGCGGAACGTGCGCAGATCCTCATAAGCGGGCGGCCCCAGCACTGCACCGGTGCGGACCGAGAAGCGCGCGCCGTGTCGCGGGCAGATGATCTCGTCGCCTTGCAGTTCCCCTTCCGCCAGTTCGCCGCCGTCGTGCGGGCAAGCGTCCTTGATGGCGAAGAACTCGCCGCCCAGATTGAACACCGCCACCGCCGTGCCATCGACATCGACCACGCGGCGGGTGCCCGGCGCGATCTCTTCGACTTTTTCGACATCCAGCCATTGACTCATCACACACCCCGATCCTTTACAACATGCCCAGTTGAAGTCGTGCCGCTTCGGACATGCGATCCGGTCCCCAGGGCGGCTCCCAAACCAGTTCCACTTGCACTTGGCTGACCTCGGGGATGGCAAGCAGCGTCTCCTGCACGGCCTGCGGGAAGTCCTGTGCGACCGGGCAGTTGGCGGCGGTTAGGGTCATCTGCACATGCACCTCGCCGGAAGCTTGCACGTCCAGATCGTAGATCAGTCCCAGGTCGTAGATGTTCACCGGGATCTCGGGATCATGGATGGTGCGCAGCATCTCGATGACCTGTTCTTCCAGCGCATGCTGCTGGTTTTGCACCGGTGCCAGTTGTGTTACGTGCGATCTCTGGAACATGGTCCACCCCTATGCTTGAACATCACTCGGTCGTCACCGGCACGGCGACGTTCTCCAGTGCGGCTTTCATGGTGTGCCAAGCCAGCGTCGCGCATTTCACGCGCTGCGGGAACTCATGCACGCCGGACAACACCTGCAGCTTGCCCACTCCGCCGCCGCTGCCGCCACCGGCCACCATGTGGTGAACTTGCTCCAGCAGACGCAAGGCTTCATCCGCGCGTTTGCCCTTGATGCTTTCCGTCATGAGCGAGGCGGATGCGGTCGCGATGGCGCAGCCGTTCCCTTCAAAACGCGCGTCGCGTATCACGCCGTCGTCCACTTTCAGGAACAGCTTGATCCTGTCTCCGCACAACGGGTTGTAACCTTCGGCGACGCGGTTGGCATCGGCCAGACGGCCGGCGTTGCGCGGCCGACGGTAATGGTCGAGGATGGTCTCCTGATACAGTTCGCGCAGTTCGCTCATTGCTTGAACACCTCCTGGGCATGCTGGATCGCGCTCACCAGCACATCCACATCGTGCCGGCTGTTGTACAAGGCGAACGATGCGCGCGCCGTGGCAGGCACGCCGAAACGTTCCATCAGCGGCATGTTGCAGTGATGCCCGGTGCGGATCGCCACGCCCTCGCCGTCCAGTATCGTGCCGACATCGTGCGGGTGCATGCCTTCCAGCACGAAGGAAAGGATGCATATCTTTTCCCGCGCATTGCCGATAATGCGTAGCCCCGGGATATCGGACATGGCCTGCATCGCGTACGTCAACAAAGACTGTTCATGCGCGAGCAACTCTTCCCAGTCGAAGTTGTTCAGATAATCGATGGCCACCCCCAGACCGATCGCGCCGGCGATATTGGGCGTGCCGGCTTCGAATCTGTAGGGCAGCGAGTTGAAGGTGGTCTCCGCGAAACTGACGGAACGGATCATGTCACCGCCGCCCTGATAGGGTGGCATCGCTTCAAGCAGCGCGGCCTTGCCGTACAGCACGCCGATGCCGGTGGGGCCGTACAGCTTGTGACCGGAGAATGCGTAGAAATCGCAGTCCAGTGCCTGCACATCCACCGGCAGATGGGCGACGGCCTGTGCGCCGTCGAGCAGTACCGGCACGCCGTGCCGGTGGGCTTGCGCGACGATCTCCGCCACGGGGTTGATGGTGCCCAGTGAGTTGGAGACATGCGTCACCGCCACCAGACGGGTGTGTTCGTTCAGCAAGCCGGCAAACACCTCCATGCGCAACTCGCCGTCGTCGTTGACCGGGATGATGCGCAGGGTGGCGCCGGTCTGCTGGCACAGCATCTGCCACGGCACGATGTTGGAGTGATGCTCCATCTGGCTGAGGATGATCTCGTCGCCGCTATGCAAGCGGCTGCGCCCGTAACTCTGCGCGACCAGATTGATCGCCTCGGTGGTGCCGCGCACGAAAATGATCTCGCTGGAGCTGGCGGCGTTGAGCAAGTGCTGTGCCGTCGTGCGCGCGTGTTCATAGGCTTCGGTCGCCTGCAGGCTGAGGCTGTGGATACCGCGATGCACATTGGCGTTGGTGTAGAGGTAGTAATTGCGCTCGGCCTCGATCACCGCCAGCGGCTTCTGCGTGGTCGCCGCGTTATCCAGATAGATCAGCGGTTTGTCGTGCACACGACTCTTCAGGAGCGGAAAATCCGTGCGCCAGAACTGTGCCTGCAGATCATCGTAGTGGAACAGTTTGTTGGTGAGGCTCATAGCAGCTCCTTGATCTGTTCGCCCTGCGGCAAACGATCCAGCACCAGATGCTGGATGCGCGTGCGCATCCCCGGCTCCCCTACCCGCCCGATGATGTCGTTGGCGAAACCGTACAACAGCAGCGAACGTGCCGATTCCGCATCGACGCCGCGCGAACGCAGGTAGAACAAACTGTCATCGTCGAGCTGGCCGACCGTCGCGCCGTGGGTGCACTTCACGTCATCGGCGAAGATCTCCAGTTGCGGCTTGGTGTCCACCTCGGCCTGCCGCGACAGCAGCAGATTGCGGTTGGACTGGTGCGCGTCGGTTTTGGCGGCTGCGGGATGGACGATCACCTTGCCGTTGAATACGCCGTGCGACTCGCCGTCCAGGATGCCGCGGTAATACTCGCGGCTGGTGCAGGACGGCGCGAGATGGTCGATGCGGGTGTGGTGATCGACATGCTGTTTGCCGTCCAGCAGGTATAGCCCGTCCAAGCTGCAGTGACCGTCCGGCCCGGTCAGGCGCGAGGTGATGTCGTTGCGGGCCAGGCGGCTGCCCAGCGCGAAAGATTGCGAGCCGAAACGGCTGCGCGCCGCCTGCACCGCATGGATGCCCGCCACATGGATCGAGGCGTTCCCTTCCTGCAACAGTTTGCAATGCTGCAAGTCCGCATCGGCGGCAAGTTCGATCTGCGTGATCGCGTCGGTGAAATGGTGCGCGTCGAGCATGCCGAAATAATGTTCGATGACCGTGGCGCGCGCGCCCGCACCGGCGATGATCAGGTTGCGCGGGTAGATCGCCGCGCCGTGTCCGCTGGCGATGAACAGCAGGTAGACGGGATCTTTAAGCTCCGTGCCCGGCGCCAGATGCAGCACCGCGCCGTCGGTCGCCAGCGCTGTGTTGAGCGCGCCGAACACCGTGTGTTCATGCGCGGCATCGAACAGTTCGGGCGACAGCTCGGCCGAGCTGTCCAGCAACTCGGACAGGCTTTGCAGCCGTGCACCGTCGGGCAATTCACCGATGGCGGAAAACCCGTCCGAGTAATAGCCGTTCACGAACACCATCAGATGCGGGTGCTGCTGGGCCAGTGTCCAGGCGAACAGTGCCGCTTCGGAGGACGGGTCGGCCGGGATGCTGTCCGGGGCGAACGAGCTGCGTTTGCCGATCTGCGCCACGTCGGTGTATTTCCATTCTTCTTCGCGGCGGGTGGGCAAGCCATGGGCCATGTAGCGTTCGAATGCCGACTGGCGCGCCTGACTCACCCACGGCACCCCGCTGCCGGCCAGGAATTGCGGGATCTGTTCCAGCGCCATGTGTTCCCAGGATTCGAGTTGGATGTTCATGTCGTCTCCTCACGCGGCCTTCTGTTCTTCCACCCAGCCGTAGCCGTGCTGTTCCAGCTCGCGTGCCAGCTCCGCTGCACCGGATCTGACGATGCGCCCCTGCGACAGCACATGCACGACATCCGGCACGATGAATTCCAGCAGCCGCTGGTAATGCGTGACCAGCACGATGGCGCGCTGCGGGTGGCGCATGCCGTTCACACCGTCGGCCACGATCTTGAGCGCATCGATGTCCAGACCGGAGTCGGTCTCGTCGAGGATCGCCAGCTTCGGTTCCAGCACGGCCATCTGCAGCACCTCGTTGCGCTTCTTCTCGCCGCCGGAGAAACCCTCGTTGACGGCGCGCGGCAACAGCAACTCGTCCATGCCCAGCAGCTTCATCTTGTCGCGCATCAACTGCAGGAGATCCATCGCGTCGAGTTCGTCCAGGCCCTGCTGCTTGCGGATGCTGTTGAGCGCGGCTTTGAGGAACAGCGCATTGCTCACGCCGGGGATCTCCACCGGATACTGGAACGCGAGGAACAAGCCGGCGCGCGCGCGTGCTTCCGCCGGCATCGCCAGCAGATCCTGATCAAGGTAGCGCACCGAGCCGGCCGTCACCTCATAACCGTCGCGCCCGGCCAGCAGCTGTGCCAGCGTGCTTTTTCCTGAACCGTTCGGCCCCATGATGGCGTGCACCTCGCCCGACCGCACGCCGAGGTCGATGCCGCGCAGGATCTCCTTGCCATGGATGCCTGCATGCAGATTTTTGATGCTGAGCATTATGTTCTCCCGGGCGATCAGCCGGTGCTGCCTTCCAGACTGACGCCCAATAATTTCTGCGCTTCCACGGCGAATTCCATGGGCAGGTTCTGGAACACCGCCTTGCAGAAGCCGCTGACGATCATCGACACCGCCTCTTCTGGCGCGATGCCGCGTTGCGTGCAATAGAACAACTGCTCTTCGCCGATGCGCGAGGTCGATGCCTCGTGCTCCACCTTCGCGGTCGGATTCCTCACCTCGATGTAGGGCATGGTGTGCGCGCCGCACTGGCCGCCCAGCAGCAGCGAATCGCACTGCGTATAGTTGCGCGCATCCTCGGCGCCCGGCAGCACCTTGATCAGACCGCGATAGGTGTTCTGCCCATAGCCGGCGCTGATGCCTTTGGATAGCACCGTGCTGCGGGTATTGCGGCCGACATGGGTCATCTTGGTGCCGGTGTCGGCCTGTTGGTGATGGTTGGTCAGCGCGACGGAATAGAACTCGCCCACCGAGTTGTCGCCGAGCAGCACCACGCTCGGGTATTTCCAGGTGATGGCCGAACCGGTCTCCACCTGCGTCCACGAGATGTGCGAATTGGCGCCCCGGCATTCGCCGCGCTTGGTGACGAAGTTGTAGATGCCGCCGCGGCCTTCCTTGTCGCCGGGATACCAGTTCTGCACCGTCGCATATTTGATCTGCGCGTCATCCAGCGCGATCAGTTCCACCACCGCCGCGTGCAACTGGTGTTCGTCGCGCATCGGCGCGGTGCAGCCTTCCAGATAGGAGACGTAGGCGCCCTTGTCGGCGATGATCAAGGTGCGCTCGAACTGGCCGGTGTTGCGTTCGTTGATGCGGAAGTAGGTGGACAGCTCCATCGGGCAGCGCACGCCCGGCGGGATGTAGCAGAACGAGCCGTCGCTGAACACGGCCGAGTTGAGCGTGGCGTAGAAGTTGTCGGTATAGGGCACCACCGAGCCGAGATAACGCTGCACCAGCTCGGGATGTTTCTGCACCGCCTCCGAGAACGGACAGAAGATGATGCCGAGTTCGGCCAGTTTTTCCTTGAAAGTGGTCGCCACCGAGACGCTGTCGAACACCGCGTCCACCGCCACGCCCGCCAGCATCTCCTGCTCCTTGAGCGGGATGCCCAACTTCTCATAGGTGCGCAACAACTCTGGATCAAGTTCGGACAGACTGCGTGGCCCGTCCTTTTCCGATTTCGGTGCGGAGTAATAGCTGATGTTTTGGTAGTCGATGGGCGGATGGTGGATGTTCGCCCATTGCGGTTCGCGCATGGTGAGCCAGTGGCGAAAGGCTTTCAGTCGCCACTCGAGCATGAATTGCGGCTCGTGCTTGCGCGCGGAGATCATGCGGATGACCGCCTCGTTCAAGCCGCGCGGCACCGTGTCGGTTGCCAGCGTGGTGACAAAACCGTGCCGGTATTCGCGACCGATCAGTTCATCCAGTTGTTTGCTTGCTGCGGACATAGTCGCCTCCAACCGTTCCTTCGTTATTCCCCTTTCGCTTTCCTGTCAGCGCCGCATCCGGCGCACTGCTGTCCTACGCTGCGATGGGCCACTCGCATTGCGGCGGCAACTGGTACTTCTTCGGCAGCAGATCGATCAACTCCCGCTGTGCCTGGATGTTGTGTTCCTCATAGACCGCGTTGCCGCTCAGGGCCAACACCTCGTCGAGATTCTCCAGCACCTTTTCTCCCTGCCATAACCAGTCCACCGGCAGACACACCTCGCGCCCCGCACCGGTCGGGAATTCGGACTGCACCAGCCCGACCGCCTTGATATGCAGCCGCGATGGCGGGCTGGTGGATTTGATGAACACGACATCGTGGCGCCTGATCGGTGAAACGATGGCGTGCACATCGTTGCGCCCGTTCGGCATGTGCGGCAAACAGACTATTTTGTTCTCGATGAAACCTTGGGCATTGCGTTCGTCGAATCCGAAGAATGTAGACATGACTGCCTCCTGGAAACCTTGGTTGTCCACGAAAAACACGAAATGACACGAACAGTTTTAATCGCATATCCACAATGGTCGTCAAACCATAAAGGTGAAATGTCTGTTGACCTATTTCGTGTTTTTCTTGTCTTTCGTGGACGAAATGATTTTCATGAATCAAATAGAACCAATGGCTGGAGGCACTTCCGGGATATCGAACTTGGACTGCATCCAGAACTGGATCCAGCATCACCAACTTGCGCTTTCACTATACTTAACCAAGCAAATTAGTCAAGTTTAATTTGCCCCGTTGGATGGGTCATAGCGCGGTATTCCACCCAGCGCTCATAGTCTTCCGCCGTCACATAGCCGAGCGCGACAGCCGCCTGCTTGAGCGTGGTGCCCTGCGCTTGCGCCTGCTTGGCAATCTGCGCGGCGCGGTCGTAACCGATATGCGGCACCAGCGCCGTCACCAGCATCAACGAGCGCTCCATCAGTTCGGTCAGCCGTTGCGGCACGGCTTCGATGCCCTGCACGCAGTGGCGGTCGAAGCTGGCCATGCCGTCGGCCAGCAGCCGCAGACTTTGCAGGAAAGCGTGGGCGATCAGCGGCTTGTACACGTTAAGTTCGAAATTACCCGAAGCGCCACCCAGTGTGATCGCCAGATCATTGGCGATGACCTGGTAGCACACCATGCTCAGCGCCTCGCTCTGGGTCGGGTTCACCTTGCCCGGCATGATGGAACTGCCCGGCTCATTCTCCGGCAGGCGCAATTCGCCCAGCCCCGAGCGCGGCCCCGAGGCCAGCCAGCGAATATCGTTCGCGATCTTGTTCAGGCTGACGGCCAGCAGCTTGAGCGCGCCATGCGCATTGACCAGCGCATCGTGCGTGGCGAGTGCGGCGAACTTGTTGTCCGCGCTCTTGAACGGCAAGCCGGTGCGCTGCCCCAGTTCCGCCGCGACGCGCGCACCGAATTCGGGATGTGTGTTCAAACCGGTGCCCACTGCGGTGCCACCCACGGCTAGTTGGTAGAGCGGTTCGAGCGTGGCGTTGAGCGCAGCTTCGGCCTGCGTGAGCTGGGCGACGTAACCGGAGAATTCCTGCCCCAGCGTCAACGGCGTGGCGTCCTGCAGATGGGTGCGCCCGATCTTGATCAGCTCCGCGAACGCGACAGACTTGTCGCTCAGGCTGCTGCGCAGCGCGATCAATGTCGGCAGTAGCCGCTCGTGGATGCCATCGACCGCGGCGACATGCATGGCGCTCGGGAAGATGTCGTTCGATGACTGGCCGAGGTTCACCTCGTCGTTTGGATGCACCGGTCGCCCCATGCCCGCTTCGCCGCCCAGCAGCAGCGAGGCGCGGTTCGCCAGCACCTCGTTCATGTTCATGTTGCTCTGGGTGCCGGAGCCGGTCTGCCACACCGACAGCGGGAACTCGCTCTCGTGCAGGCCGCCCAGCACCTCATCGGCGGCCTGCATGATGGCGTCCGCCTTCTCTGGCGGCAGCAGCCCCAAATCGCAATTGACCCGCGCGCAGTCGCGTTTGATCTCGGCCAGCGCGAGCAAGAGCGCCATCGGCATGCGTTCGGTCGAGATGGCGAAGTGTTCCAGCGAGCGCTGCGTCTGCGCGCCCCACAGATGCGCGGCGGGCACATCGATCTCGCCGAATGCGTCGCGTTCCATTCTGGTCATGCCGTTCTCCCCTCGATTTCAGGTCGGTGGCAGCGGTGCGTGCCAGTAGGCGAGCAGATAATAGATCCCCCACACCAGCAGCGCGACCACCACCAGCCACAGCCACAGCGGCACATAGCCTTCGTTCTCCGCAATGCCTGCGGTCCGGTAGGAATACGCGACATCGGCTGCGGCGGGTTTGGCGTTGTCATCAGTATGCGCTTCAGTCATGGCAGTTTGGCCTTATCGGTTGTTGCGGCGGTTTGAATGAAGGGGAGTTGCGGCTGGTCGACCTGCAGCACTTGTGCCTCGATCTGCTGGCGCGCCGCCGCTTCGGACAATGACGTCCACAGCTTGCCGCGTGCTTCGGCCATCCCGAATCGTGCGCCGCGCACTTTCGCCGACAGTGCGCCGCCCACCGAGCAGAAGTCGATGATGGGCAGCACGAAACTGTCGCATGCCGACTTCAGCCACGGCACGCTTGAGGTGCAGAAACGCGCCTCTTCTGCCGCATCGCTCACGCCCGCCAGTTTCAGCGTGGCCATATGTGCATCAACGCGTAGCGACTGCACGTAGTGCACGATGTCCCAGGTTTGCTGCGTGGTGAACACGCCCGCCATGGCCGGCATCGGTGTGCCGCCGATGCCGGTCATGATGGTCTTGAAAATGTGGCGGCCGTCATGCCCCAGCTTGACGCCGCCGGGTGTGCCCGCCGGTAAGGTGAAATTGGCCGGATTGATCGGGTGGCCCCAGTTGTCGGAGAAGGTGCCTGGCGGCACGCCGTCCCCCATACCGGTCATGCCGTGACAGGCGGCACATACGGTTTCGAACTGCTGTTTGCCGCTGGCGATGGAAGCCAGCGTCACTGGTGGTTCCTCGGGAATGTCGATGGCGGCAGCAGGTTGCGCCGTCTGCCACACTGGCGAAAAAGTCTTGATGTACTGGATCACCGCCAGCCGCTCCTGTGCCGAGATCTCATACCAGGGCGGCATGGCCGTGCCC
>WOZO01000230.1 GCA_011620315.1 Sideroxydans sp.
CACGCCGATCATCAATGCGCCTGAAGTGGCCATCCTGGGCGTGTCGCGTTCCAGCATGAAACCGGTGTGGAAAGACGGCGAATTCGTGCCGCGCCTGATGCTGCCGCTGTCGCTGTCCTACGACCACCGCGTGATCGACGGCGCAGCCGGTGCGCGTTTCACCACCTACCTCGCGCACGTGCTGGCTGACGTGCGCCGACTGGCTGTCTGAACAATGACGCAACCCATCGGCATCCTCGGCGGCACGTTCGATCCAATCCATCACGGGCATCTGCGTATCGCACAGGAAGCGCTGGAGCAATGCGGCATGTCGCAGGTGCGCTTCATGCCCGGCGGCACACCGCCGCATCGCCCGGCCCCCGTGGCACCCGCCAAGGTGCGCTGGGAGATGGTGCGGCTGGCGGTGAACGGTCACCCGGATTTCATGGTCGACGTGCGCGAAGTGTTCCGTACCGATCCCTGCTACACCGTCGATTCGCTCACCGCGCTGCGCGCCGAACTGGGCATGCAGCAACCGTTGTGCCTGATCCTCGGTGGTGACGCCTTCCTGCAACTGCACACCTGGCACGAATGGCGGCAGCTGTTCGCGCTGGCGCACATCGTGGTGCTGCAGCGCGCGGGCGGCTTGCCGCTGGGCAACGCGATGGCGCAAGCCGATGGCGCACTGCAGGCCGAGTACCGCGCCCGCCTCGCCCCCGGCGCACAGGCGCTGCACGAAACACCCGCCGGCGCGATCTTCGTCGCCGACATGCCCGTACTGGAGATATCCTCCACCGACATCCGCCGCCGCTGTACGGACGGCAAGAGCATCCGCTATCTGGTGCCCGATGCCGTCGCCCACCATATTCAAACCAATCAGACCTACTCAAAATGCTGAACGTAAAAGACAAGACCGCCGCCGTCGTGGCGGCACTGGAAGACATCAAGGCGATGGATATCGAAGTCATCGATACCCGCAAGTTCAACTCGCTGTTCGAAGCGATGGTGATCGCCAGCGCGCAATCCACCCGCCAGACCAAGGCGCTGGCCGACCAGGTGGAGAAGAAGCTGAAAGAACTCGGCGAGGAAGTGATCGGCGTGGAGGGCGGCGACAGCGGCGAATGGGTGCTGGTCGACCTGGGCGATGTCGTCGTGCACATCATGCAACCGGCCGTGCGCGCGTATTACAACCTTGAAGAACTGTGGGGCGTCCAACCCAAGCTGCGCGCCCAAGCCGGCAAATGAAGCTGATGATCCTCGCGGTGGGCAACAAGATGCCCGCGTGGATCACCGAGGGTTTCAACGAATACGCCAAGCGCATGCCGCGCGAGGCGGCCATCTCGCTGGTCGAGATCAAACCCGAGCCGCGCACCACCGGCAAGACCACTGCACAGATCATGGAAGCCGAGGCGCAGCGCATCCTCGCCGCGCTGCCCGCTTCCGCGCACTGCATCGCGCTCGACGAGCACGGTGCGACACCCACCACCAAACAATTGGCGCAACAACTGCAAGACTGGATGCAGCAGGGTAGCGATGTCGCCTTCATCATCGGCGGAGCCGACGGCCTGCATGCATCAGTCAAACAGCGCGCACGGCAACTGATGGCGCTGTCCGCCTTCACCCTGCCGCACGGCATGGTGCGCGTGCTGCTGGCCGAGCAGCTTTATCGCGCGCACTCGCTGAGGCACAATCATCCGTATCACAGAGAATGAATCCGGGTCAGCCATGAGCACCAGCCACTCACGCATCTATCTCGCCTCGCAGAGTCCGCGCCGCCGCGAACTGCTCAAGCAGATCGGCGTGCATTTTGATCCCCTGCTGCTGCGCAACGACCCGCGCCGCGAAGTTCAGGTGGACGAGACGCCGCTCGCGGGTGAGTTGCCGGTGGACTATGTACAGCGCGTCTGCCGCGAGAAAGCCGAGGCGGGCTGGGAAGCACTGCAGTTGCGCAAATTGCGCACTTATCCGGTGCTGGCCGCCGACACCACGGTCACCGTGAACGGCAAGATCATCGGCAAACCGGACAACAACGAGCATGCTTTGCAGATCCTCAGCGAGCTTTCCGGTTCGCGCCATCAGGTGCTCACCGCGGTCGCGCTGGCATTCGAGGACCGCGTGGAGATGCGCCTGTCGACCACCAACATCACCTTCGCCGAACTGAGTGAAGCGCGCATCCGGCGCTATCTGCTGACCGGCGAGGCGCACGACAAGGCCGGCGCCTACGGCATCCAGGGGGCGGCCGGTGCATTCGTCAAACATATCGACGGCAGCTACACCGGGGTGATGGGGCTGCCTTTGTTCGAGACGGTAGAATTGCTGCAATCTTTGGGAGTCTCCACCTCATGAACGAAGAGATACTGATCAACGTCACCCCGCAGGAGACGCGCGTCGCCGTGATGCAGCAGGGCGTGGTGCAGGATCTGCACATCGAGCGCGGCAGCCAGCGCGGTCTGGTCGGCAACGTCTACGTCGGCAAAGTGAAGCGCGTGCTGCCGGGCATGCAGTCCGCCTTCATCGACATCGGACTGGAGCGCTCCGCCTTTCTGCACGTGGCCGACATCTGGGAGAACCGCATCAACGGCGACGCGGCCAAGCCTATCGAAAAAGTATTGTTCGAAGGCCAGAGCGTGCTGGCGCAAGTGATCAAAGACCCGATCGGCAGCAAGGGCGCGCGCCTTTCCACACAGCTGAGTTTCGCCGGTCGCCTGCTGGTCTACCTGCCGCAGGAAGCACATATCGGCGTGTCGCAACGCATCGAGAACGAGGAGGAGCGCGAGACCCTGCGCGCCCGCCTGCAGCAATTGCTGGCACCCGAACACGGCGGCGGCTACATTATCCGCACCATGGCGGAAGGCTCGACGGACGAAGAGATGCGCACCGACGTGGCCTATCTGGACAAGTTGTGGAGCAAACTGCAACAGCAGGCCAAGCAACTGGGCGCGCCCGCCCTGCTCTACAAAGAACTGGATATCAGCCTGCGCGTGCTGCGCGATTTCGTGCGCCAGGATACTTCGCGCATCCTGGTCGACTCCCGCGACACCCACCAGCGCATGCAGGAATTCGCGGCAGATTTCAGCAGCGCGGCACTGGGCAAGTTAAGCCATTACATCGGCACGCGCCCCTTGTTCGACCTGTACGGCATCGAGGACGAGATCGAATCGGCGCTGTCCAAGCGTGTCAACCTGAAATCCGGCGGCTATCTGATCATCGACCAGACCGAAGCGCTCACCACCATCGACGTGAACACCGGCGGCTTCGTCGGCGGCCGCAACTTCGACGACACCATCTTCAAGACCAATCTGGAAGCGGCGCAGGTCATCGCGCGCCAGCTGCGCCTGCGCAATCTGGGCGGCATCATCATCTGCGACTTCATCGACATGGACAGCCAGGAACACCGCGATGGCGTGCTGGCGGAATTCAGCAAGATGCTGGCCATGGACCGCACCCGCATCAGCGTCAACGGCTTCTCCGCGCTGGGACTGGTCGAGATGACGCGCAAGCGCACGCGCGAGAGTCTGGCCCATGTGCTGTGCGAGCCCTGCCCCACCTGCCAGGGGCGCGGCGAGGTCAAGACCGCGCAGACCGTTTGCTACCAGATTCTGCGCGAGATCCTGCGCGAGGCGCGCCAGTTCAATGCGCGCGAGTACCGCATCCTCGCCTCGCAGCAGGTGGTCGACCTGTTCCTGGACGAGGAATCGCAGAGTCTGGCCCAGTTATCCGACTTCATCGGCAAGCCCGTCTCGCTGCAGGTGGAGAATCTTTACAATCAAGAGCAATACGATGTCATCCTGATGTAGAGGTCGCGCGTTAACTGGCAGCCTTCCGGGATTTTGTCTGCAAAAGCCCGGACTCAGGGCAACAGCAACAGTGCGATTTCAAGCCGGCGCGAGTCGGCTTTTTTTTTGTGTGTATCATTCCCGTATGTACCGATCACGCCTCAAATCCCCGCTTCATTCGACATATCTGTTGGCTGCACTGTGCCTGTCAGGCTCGGCCTGGAGCGAAATCGCAAATCCACTCCCCGCACTGGCCAGCGCCGGCATGCAACAGGCAGATACCTCGCAAGAATATGTTTCGCAGCAATTTGTCCGGCTGGTCACCGGGCTGGATCGCTTCTTCGGCGATGAACGCGACTTCCAGGAAAGCAATCGCAGCGTGTTCCAACTGGATCTCAATGAACAGATGATGGCCGGCGGTCAACGCAGTACCAGCCTGTCCGGCCGTATCAAGCTGCACCTCCCCTCGACCGAGCATCGCTTGCACCTGCTGCTGGAAAGCGATCCGGAACAGAACACCGCCAGTCCCGGTGCCGCCCAGAATCAGCCGCAGCGCATGGAGCCTTTCCGCGCGCCGGGGGAATACGGCCTGGCGCTGCGATTGGAGGAAAGCAAGGCACAGGTCTGGCACACCAGCACCGACGTGGGCGTCAAGCTGCATGCGCCGCTGGAGCCCTTCGCGCGTACGCGCGTCAGCCTGGTCGTGCCGATGGGCGAATGGCGCATGAAACCGGCGCAATCGCTGTTCTGGTTCAGCCAGTCCGGTCTGGGCGAGACCACGCAAGTGGACTTTGATCGCCCGCTGGCCGAGCGGACGCTGTTCCGCGCCACCAGCAGCGCGACCTGGCTGCACCAGCCGCAGCGTTTCGACCTGCAACAGGACTTCACAGTCTTCCACACGCTCGACGAGAAACGTGCCCTGCAATATCAGATCAGCCTGATCGGCGTGAGCAGGCCCCAGTCGCGTCTGGACGATGCCGTGATGTCGGTGCTGTATCGCCGGCAATTGAACCGGCGCTGGCTGTTCTTCGAATTCAATCCGCAATTGCATTTCCGGCATGCGCAAAGCTACGACATGGATCCGCTGCTCTGGCTGCGCCTGCAAATCCTGTTCGGCGAAGAATAAGGTCGATAACGCGCTCTTTTCGTCTGGTGGCCCGACCGTATTGCCGTTTATCCTCCACGCTCGAATCCATGTACAGGTGTCCTATGTCGAACCGATTTGCCATTCTGCTGTTTGCGTGCGCGATCAGCTTGCCCCCCCAGTCTTACGCCCAGCCGCCGCACGGGGACGCCAAAGCCGAGGCCGCCGCCGTCACTGCATTCATCAACGATCTGGCTGCCGACAACGGCATCTACATGTCGATCCGGCGCATCGAATTCTTTTCCGAACTGGCGAAAGGCCAGCAGCCGTTCGCCACCGTCGTCACCTGCTCCGACTCGCGCGTGCATACCAATATGCTCTCCCGCGCGCCCGAGGGACAGTTGTTCATGATCCGCAACATCGGCAACCAGCTCGCCACTGCCGAAGGCTCTGTGGAATACGGCGTGCACCACCTGCATTCGCCGGTGCTGATGTTCGTGGGCCATTCGCGTTGCGGTGCCATCTCGGCGGTCAGCGGCAACTATTCAAAAGAGTCAGAAGCCATCCGGCGCGAGCTGGACACCATCAACATCTCGTCCAACCTCAACAATATGGACGGCGTACAGGCCAACGTGCATAACCAGGTCAGCGCTGCCATGATCAAGTTCGGGGAAGAGATACGCAAAGGCGAGCTGGTGGTGATCGGTGCGGTGATGGATTTCGCCGATGACATGCACAGCGGCGCGGGCAAGCTGCACATCATCAACGTGAACGGCGAAAGCAACCGCAACAAACTGGGCAATGTGAAAGCCCTGCTATCCGAGAAGCGCCTGCGCAGGCATTGATACCCCGCTCAGGGTTTCAGGCAACTTTCCGGATCAACGCTGCTGCCGGTGACCGCCAGCACCTTGTGGCGTGACTGCGCGCCCTGTTTGAGTGCCACCTGTTTCAAAGTCACGCCGAAGGTCTCGGCGATGAATTTGCACAAAGCCGCGTTGGCGCGTCCCTCTATCGGCGGCGCGGCGAGACGGACCTTCAAAGCGTCGCCATGCAGACCCGCCACCTCGCTCCGCTTGGCACCCGGCTGCACATGCAGGGTCAACGTCAGCACGTCGCCGTTGCGGCGATACCATTCGCTCACAGCAAGCGCGTCGCGGCCTGTTCCAGCCCGCCGACCAGCACGATCAGCAACAGCTGGCACAACAGCAGCAGCAGCAGAATGGACAGGTCCAGACCGCCGACAGCGGGGATGCGGCGGCGCAGCGGTTGCACGAAGGGCAGATTCACCGCCGACAACAGCGGTGCCAGCGGCGTATGCGGATTGACCCACGATAGAACCGCCTCCAGCAACAGACTGGCCATCAGCAGATAAAGACTTAGCTTCAGCAGCTTGATCAGCGTCCACAGCAACAGCCCGAGCAGCGGGAAGGTATCGAAGGGATAGCCCTGCAAGCTGATGAATGACACGAGGTAGATGAATTCGAACCCGAACGCCAGCAGCAGTGTGGCGCTATCCATGCCGGGCAGCGCAGGCAGACGGCGGCGCAGCGGCAGCACGATGAAGT
Organism: Sideroxydans sp.; assembly: GCA_011620315.1. Taxonomy (GTDB): domain Bacteria; phylum Pseudomonadota; class Gammaproteobacteria; order Burkholderiales; family Gallionellaceae; genus Sideroxyarcus. Next base: position 6,405 of record WOZO01000230.1, read on the forward strand.
CGGTGATCGCCAGCACGAACTCGCCGATTGGATTGCGCATCGGCACGCGCAACCAGACCGCATGGAAACGGAACAGCAACACGGCCGCGAACGGTTGCAGCAGCGCGTCGACCAGAAACAGCAAAGCTTCAGACAGCATCTTTAATCCTTACCCAGTTCATCGCCCAACTCTTTGGAACGCGCCGCAGCGGCATGGGCTGCCGCGACAATATGCGCGCGCACATTATTCGACTCCAGACTTAGTAATGCGCGTTCGGTCGTGCCGTTTTTGGAAGTGACATTGGCGCGCAGCGTGGCTATGTCCTGCTGGCTGCTGTCCGCCAGTTTGGCGGCACCGATAAAGGTGTCCAGCACCAATTGGCGCGACTGCAATTCATCCAGCCCCAGCTCCTGCGCCGCCTGCTGCATCGCCTCGATGAAATAGAACACATAGGCCGGTCCGCTGCCCGAGATGGCCGTCACGCTGTCCAGCAGCGTCTCATCCTCCACCCACAAAGTGGTGCCGACCGCCTCGATGATCGCCTCGGCACGCTCGCGGCTGGTCGCGCTGACCGCTTCCAGCGCGTACAGGCCGGTCACGCCGTGACGGATCAATGCCGGTGTGTTGGGCATGGCGCGCACGATGTTGCCGGTCCCCAGCCAGCGCGCGATGTCATGCGCACGGATGCCGGCTGCAATGGAGATGACCATCTGCCCGGTCAGCAAGGGTGCCAGATTGCGGCAAGTGCTCTGCATCTGCTGCGGTTTAACGGCTAGCAGAATGATCTCGCTGAACGGGATGGCATCGCTCATGTCTGTCGTGGCGCGCACCACGAAGTCGTGATGCAGCTGCAAGCAACGCTCTTCATCCACCTCGACCACGCGGATCTTGGACGGCGCAAAGCCGCGTTTGAGCATACCGCCGATCAGGGCCTTCGCCATATTGCCGCCGCCGACAAAACAAATGTTCATTGTTCACCCCCGTAGTTTCTGGCACCGAAGATCGCGGTGCCGACGCGCACGATGGTCGCGCCTTCCTGTATCGCCACCGCAAAGTCGTGCGACATACCCATCGAGAGCGTGTCCAGCCGCATACCCTGCGCATTCATTGTTTCCATCAATTCGCGCATCTGCACAAACGGTGCGCGTTGCCGCGCCGGATCGTTTGTCGGCGCGGGGATCGCCATGAGACCACGCAACTGCAATCGGGGCAACCGTGCAACCTCGCTTGCCAGTTGCGCGACTTCTTGCGGGGCCACGCCGCTCTTGCTTGCTTCGCCGCTCACATTGACCTGCAGACAGATATTCAGCGGCGGCAATGATTCCGGACGCTGCGCCGACAAGCGCTCGGCGATCTTCAAGCGGTCGACACCATGTACCCAGTCGAAGTGCTCGGCGATTGCTCTTGTCTTGTTGCTCTGGATCGGCCCGATGAAATGCCATTCCAGCGGCAGCTCGCGCAAGGCGTCAATCTTGTCCAGCGCCTCCTGCAGATAGTTCTCGCCGAATGCGGTCTGTCCCGCCTGATATGCCTCGCGCACGGAAGCCGCCGGAAAGGTCTTGCTGACCGCCAGCAGATGCACCGCGTCAAGGGGGCGCCCTGCGGCTGTTGCAGCTGCTGTTACGGCCCGCCTCACGGCTTGCATGTTGGAAAGGATTGCAGTCATAATCCGGCGGCCTGCACGATGTTGGCGGTTGTTTAACGACTGGGGAATTATATATGGATATCACCGAACTGCTCGCCTTCGGCGTGAAGAACAAAGCCTCCGACTTGCACCTCTCCGCAGGCTTGCCGCCGATGATCCGCGTGCACGGCGATATGCGCCGCATCAATCTGCCCGCCATGGAGCACAAGGAAGTGCACGCCATGATGTACGACATCATGAACGACGGGCAGCGCAAACATTACGAGGAGAACAAGGAGGTCGACTTCTCCTTCGAAGTTCCCAATCTCGCCCGCTTCCGTGTCAACGCCTTCATCCAGAATCGCGGTGCCGGCGCGGTCATGCGTACCATCCCATCCAAGATCCTGACACTGGAAGACCTGAAGGCGCCGCCCATCTTCAAGGACATCGCCGAGAATCCGCGCGGCATGGTGCTGGTCACCGGCCCGACCGGTTCCGGCAAATCGACCACGCTGGCGGCGATGGTGAACCACATCAACGAGACCGACATGGGCCACATCCTGACCGTGGAAGACCCGATCGAGTTCGTGCATGAATCCAAGAAGTGTCTGATCAACCAGCGCGAAGTCGGCCCGCACACACTGTCGTTCAACAACGCGCTTCGCAGCGCGCTGCGCGAAGACCCGGACGTGATCCTGGTCGGCGAGATGCGCGATCTCGAAACTATCCGCCTCGCCATGTCCGCTGCCGAAACCGGTCACCTGGTGTTCGGCACCCTGCACACCAGCTCCGCCGCCAAGACCATCGACCGTATCATCGACGTGTTCCCCGCCGACGAAAAAGAGATGGTGCGCGCGATGTTGTCCGAATCGCTGCGTGCCGTGATCTCGCAGACCCTGCTCAAGACCAAGGACGGCAGCGGCCGCGCCGCCGCGCACGAGATCATGCTCTGCACGCCCGCCATCCGTAACCTGATCCGCGAAGCGAAAGTGCCGCAGATGTATTCCGCCATCCAGACCGGCGGCAACATCGGCATGCAGACGCTGGACCAGTGTCTGACCGATCTGGTCAAACGCGGCGTCGTTTCTTCCGGCGAAGCACGCAGCAAGGCCGCCAACAAGGATCTGTTCCCCGGTTAAGCCGGCGCCGAGCATCACCGAATCAGGAGAAGCACATGGAAAGAAGTCAGGCTACCGAACTCGTACACAATCTGCTGAAAGGCATGATCTCGCAGAAAGCGTCCGACCTGTTCGTCACCGCCGGCTTCCCGCCGGCGTTCAAAGTGGACGGCAAGATGACGCCGGTTTCCAACCAGGTCCTGTCGCCGCAGCACACGCAGGAACTGGCGCGCAGCATCATGAACGACCGCCAGGCCGCAGAATTCGAAGCCACGCACGAGTGCAACTTCGCCATCAGCCCGCCCGGCATCGGCCGCTTCCGCGTCAACGTGTTCATGCAGCAGCAGCGGGTCGGCATGGTGTTGCGCACCATCACCACCAAGATCCCCAGCTTCGAGGAACTGCACCTGCCCGACGTATTGAAACAAGTCACACTGACCAAACGCGGGCTGGTGATCCTGGTCGGCGGCACCGGTTCGGGCAAGTCGTCCACGCTGGCGGCCATGATCGGCTACCGCAACCACAACAGTTTCGGCCACATCATCACTATCGAGGACCCGGTCGAATACGTGCACGAGCACGTGAAATGTATCGTCACGCACCGCGAAGTCGGCGTGGATACCGACAACTGGCACAACGCGCTGAAGAACACCCTGCGTCAGGCGCCGGACGTGATCCTGATCGGCGAGATCCGCGACCGCGAGACCATGGAATACGCGGTGGCCTTCGCCGAGACCGGCCACCTGTGCCTGGCCACGCTGCACGCCAACAGCGCCAACCAGGCGCTGG
>WOZO01000071.1 GCA_011620315.1 Sideroxydans sp.
ACCACGTCAAGCTTGCCGACCTGGGCGACCGCCTGCGCCGGGCGATTGATGAAACATTGAACATCGACAATGTGCGCACGGGTGATTTGGGTGGCACAGCAAACACGCGCGAATTCACGGCGGCGCTGGTGAAGCGGATCAAGGCTGGGTCGTAAGCTGGATGGTGCAGCGCTGATTGGTCGCGATATTGCGAAAAGTCGGCGCTGGTGAGACGGCGATAAGGAAAATCATTGCCCAGGAAGCCTCGGCCAGAGCGATCATGAAGCCCTGAAAAAAGCCCTGTCATTCATAGAAGTGCTGTTTCCAACCGCTGTTTGCGTTTCTCCCAATCCGACATCACCTGCCCAAGCAGACGAAAAAAACTAGCGTCGTGAGCGCGGTACTTGAGATGGCACAGTTCATGGGCCACCACATACTCGATGCAGGCACGGGGTGCCCGAACCAGATTGGCATTCAGCGTCATCGTACCGGCCTGCGACAGACTGCCCCAGCGAGACTGCATTGCCCGCACAGTCAGGCGTGGCCGCTGGTACCCCTTGAAGCGGGGAAGCCACTCTTCCATCACATCAATGAATACCTGCCGGGCATGGTCGAGATACCAGCGGTGTAGAAGTGCTTTCACCCGCTCCGAATCAGATTTACCCGGTAGGGTCATTACCAGATGGCCGCGACTCATCTTCACCGACGCCGTCTCGCCAGCGCCGACTTTCAGCCGATATTGCCGGCCAAGGTAGAGATGTGTTTCCCCGCTGACATATTGCCGCGCCGGCGTCCTCGGGCTATAGCGCTGGAAATTAGTCAGTTGCTTACTGATCCAAGGCGCACGCTTTCCAACTCGGGCAAGGATGACCGCCGGATCACAATCTGACGGAGCACGAACGATGACGGACAGGTCGGGATGTACCTCAATGCCGAGTGTGCGTCGCGTCGGCAGGAAGCGAATTTCATAGCCGATGGTTTCAGTGCCGAAGACGATTTCTTGCCGCATGGTTTTCACGCCGGCATCCGGTGTCTGGCCAATTGCATCGAGCGGTCGATGATTTCGTCCATCTCCTCGGTGGTCAAGGGAACGCCCCGCTCACCTCGAATTTCGTCGTAGAGAAAGTCGTCCATCTCGTTCATCGTCCGTCGCTGCGCGTCCAGGTTGTCCCAGAACCCCACAACTCTGTTTCGTTCAACGATGGCCCAGATACTGACCGCTGCGTTTGCCGCCACATCTTTCGCCTGTGTGGCATCCGAAATATGCCGACCGAAATACGGCTCAAGGACGCCGAAACAGGCAATCGCGTGATCGTTGCCGTGCAGGACGGCAGGCACATCATCGACCTTGCGATTAACTACCGCATCCTTGATCTCGCTGGCCTGCTTCAAATACTCCAGATCGGAAATCCTCCCTGCACGATAGTCGTCGATAGCCTGCTGGATCAGTTTGGAGAATTTCTCGAAGAAGGCCGGGTCTTCGTCCAGGTGCTCGGTAATGGCGCGCTTGGTGGCGTGGGCAATCATGTCGGCCTTGGCGGCCGTCGGTTTGCCCTGGCCTTGCTCTTCGACGACTTGCTGAAAGGCCACACCGTCGAAAATGTTGACGGGTTCGTTGAGCTTTAGCACCTCATTGGCCGAGATGTGGGTATCGAGCAGTTTCTGAATCTTCGGCTCGTAGTCGCGGTAGTCAATGGACTCGGCGTAGCGCAATTTCACCGCAGCCTTCAGATTGGTGAAGCGCTTGAGATCGGCCTTGTAGCCCTTGAGACGATTTTCCGGCGTCGTGGTAATGAATTCTTCGGAGGACATCGCAATGGCCAATGTTCTGGCGTAAGCCGATAGCCGCTCGTAGAAATTCTCGCGAATCTTCTCATCGGCCAGCAGCTGTTCGAAGGCTTCCTCATCCTGCCGGTTGGACACCATCTTGAATACGTCCCACAACTCGGCGTGGCGTTGCGGCAGTTGGCGCACCTCGTCGTTGATGCTGGTCAGCGCCCCGGTGAGATCGCCTTCGTCAAAGCCCTCAAGTGCGCTGTAGGTGGTCAGTGCCTGATCGAGTTCACCCAGAACGCCGGCGTAGTCGATGATGTAGCCGAACTCCTTGGGCTGAGTCCCTTCATCGTCATCGTAGAGGCGATTGACACGGGCAATGGCCTGCAGCAGGGTGTGTTCCTTCAGGTTGCGCGTGAGGTAGAGCACCGTATTGCGCGGCGCATCGAAACCGGTCAGCAGTTTGCTGACCACGATCAGTATCTCCGGGTCGCTGCCGTGCTTGAAGGCATTGATGATCTGCGTCTCGTAGGCTTCCGCATCACCGTAACGCTTCATCATGCGCTGCCAGAAAGCGACAACCTCGTCGGTGGATTCGTCGTCGTCCACCTCGTCGAATCCCTCCCGCTCGTCGGGGGCAGAGATGATGACCTCGCTCGTCACCTCACCGATGTCATCCAGGAATGCCTTGTATTTCAGCGCCGCTACCTTCGAAGGCGCCACCAGCTGTGCCTTGAAGCCCGTGCCTTGCCAGTTCTGGCGGAAATGCGCGCTGATGTCGAAAGCGCGCATATAGATGACCTGATCGGCCTTGTTGAGCATTTCTGCCCGGGCGTACTTCCGCTTCAGATCGGCCTTCTGCGCCGGCGTCAGGCCCTCAGTATGGCGTTCGAACCAGACATCAATCGCCGTCCTGTTCTGCTCGATCTCCACCAGACGCCCCTCGTAGAGCAGGGGCACGATGGCCCCATCGGCGACTGCCTGGTTGATTGCATAGGTATGAATGATGCCGCCAAAGCGCATCACGTCGCTCTTCTCGCGCTTCAGCAATGGCGTGCCGGTGAAGCCGATGTAGCAGGCGTTGGGGAACATCTGCCGCATTCGCGCGGCGAACATGCCCAGTTGCGTGCGCTGGGTTTCATCCACCAGCACAAAGATTTCCGTGGATTCGTCCTGGAACTTGCGCGTGGAAAGCGCCTTGTCGAACTTGTGAATCAGCGTGGTGACGATGTGCGCCTTGCTATCTGCCACCAGTTCCACCAGATGCCGCCCCGATTCGGCGCGATCTGGCGTCAGGCCGCAGGCTGCGAAGGTATTGCCGAGTTGCTTGTCGAGATCGACCCGGTCGGTGACCAACACAATACGCGGCGTGCGGATATCAAGATCGAGCACCAGTGCCTTGGCCAGCATCACCATCGTCAGCGACTTGCCGGAACCCTGCGTGTGCCAAACGATGCCGCCGGCCCGTCGCCCGGCGTCATCACGCTGCTTGACCCGTCCGACGATGCGCTCGACCGCGAAGAACTGCTGGTAGCGGGCAATCTTGCGCCGACCGCCATCGAATACCGTAAAAGCCAGCGCCATGCGCAGCAGACGCTCTGGCCGGCACAAGGCGTAAATCGTGCGATCCTGTTCGGTCAGCGCACGACGCACCAGATATTCGGCGCTTGGCTCACGGACGCCCGCACCTACCCCCATTGCCTCAGCCAGCAACTCATAGAGCCCCGCCTTGGCTTCCTGTGGCAAGGGTTGATCCAGCACCGAACGCAAGGCCGCACCGTCCTCGTCTCTCTCTTCCCGCTCCTCTCGCCACACCGCCCAATACTTGGCCGCTGTACCGACGGTGGCGTATTTGCAGTGGTTCTTGTTGGTGCCGATCACCAATTGGGCATAGGTGAACAGCGCCGGAATGTACTCGTCACGCTGGTTGCGGATCATCTGCGACACCGCCTGCGCCACTTCCGTGTTGGGCGATTTGCATTCGATCACCGCGAACGGGATGCCGTTGACGAACAGCACAATGTCAGGCCGCGCCGTCTCGTGGCTGCGCGTGCGCTCCACCGAGAATTCCGCCGTGACGTGATAGACGTTGTTCTCCGGGTTTTTCCAGTCAATGTAGTTGAGCGTGAAACTGCGCACCGCCCCCTCGACTGACTGCTCCAGCGCCACACCCAACGTCAGCAGGTCATAAACCGACTCATTGGTTTTTAGCAGGCCGTCGTACTTCACGTTCTTCAGGCGCTGGATGGCGCTTTGCAGGTTTTCCTCGCTGAACAGGTAACTGTCGCCCTTGTGCTGGATACGGTTGATGCGCTTGAGACTGTCGCGCAACACCTCTTCCAGCAGCACGTTGGAGAGGCGTCCGCTGCGCATGGCCAGCGCCTGCGTCGGCGTCAGGTAGCGATAGCCGAGATTGGCCAGCAGTTGCAGGGCCGGGATTTGCGAGAGGTGTTTCTCGTTGAAGCGGAACCCCGATCTGAATATTTCAGTTGTCTCCGGCATGTTCTTTCCCTATACTTGGATCCAAAGGTACCCCCCCGATGACAAGAGCCCAAGGGGCTCTCTCCGCAAGGAGTAGTCGGGGGGGTCAATTTTTTGTGGGTCTGAAATTCGCATCATCAGTAGTACAGCCTTGTTCCCGTCCGAAAAATCTCGAACTCGCTTTTTACCGCCGGTTTGAGCATGTCATAGAACTCGACATCACCCTTCTGCCATTTTCTGAATACAGCCCAATTGCAGTAATCGGCTATCTGCAATCCGTAATGGGAGCGCGAAGTGTGGTGCAGAATGCGGTAACGCATGCCAACGGGGAGCATCTTGGCGAGTGCACTCTTGATCGCCTTTTCGATGGCCTGTCGTTTCTTCTGGATAGGAATTGTGTCGGTGATGACGACAACCTCGTCCACGCCGCACTTCAATTCGCGCGGAATCACCCATTTCAGCAAATGCCCCAGCATTTCCGGATAGAAGCGCTTGTCTTCACGCAATGCCGGCCCGGTCTTGGGCTTTTCCACCACCAGGCAGTCGATACGCAATGACCCGAGATGGCCGGCGATCAGCTCGAACACCTTGCGCCGCACGTGGGTGTTGTCGTCGGCACAGTGGAAATACTCGGTGTCGAGGCCGTATTCGAGGCAATCGTGCTTGAAGGCATCGAGCGAACCGTGTGAAGGAAATGGCCGCCGAGTCGCCACACTGGTCAGAATAAAATAGCGGGTGCCGGTCGGGCTGAAATCGAAGTTCCCGCCTTCGTCGAGAAAGAGATAGGCGCAGTTGGCCATGCTTATCGGGCGCCCGTCTCGGAGACCTTCACCCGCCACTGACCAGTGAGGAGCTTTTGCATCAGGCCGCGTTTCTGCTTCTTCAACTTCTCAACATAAATGCCGAGAGTGGAAATTTCCTCGCGCAGCGTATTGAGGTAGCGGGCAATTGCAGCCTGTCTGTCGAGGTCGGGCAATGGGAAGGCGATGGCGGCGAATTCAGTAAACGACACAGTCTCGCGCACGCTGCCCTGCGCGCTTTTCTTGATCCGCTCCCGAGCCTCATGGGAATCGAGCCAGTGCAGGAAGTAATCGGAATTGACCTTGGCGTGATCCAAACCGAACACGACGTACATCGGGCTGAGTACGCCCATTTCCCAATCATCCAGGCGGGCGATGGAGCCGACGTTAATGCGTGAAGGGTTGTAGGCGTATTGCCCACGAGCTACGACTTTGTAATTGGATAAGTCGGCGCTGGCGATACGGCGCTCGAACTGGTCTTCCGGCAGTACAAAGCCGCGTGAATTGGTGACGCTCAGAACACGTACGTCGTTGCCGCCGCGATTCCGCTCGGAAACCTCGTGAGCAAAGTTGCCGACGTGGCTGCGTGGATGCTCACCCTGACTGATGAGGCGAGAAAGTTCGTGGGTGTAGCGTGACTCTTTCGCTGCAATCAGCCGCTCGGTTTTTTCTGTAGCGGTGTTCCATTCGGCTATGGCATCAGCGGTTCTCTTTTGTACCTCGATTGGATACAGGAAAATTCTCACAGAACGAACATCATCTTGATTGATGCTTACCTGAGCGATAGCGGCCTTCGCTACTTTCTTAAGAAACCGTCTAGTGCTTTCTGCTTGGAGTACCGCCGCAACATATTCCGGTACCAGTTGGCTTCCATTGCCGATGCGGATGCGCATCATGTTGGACTCGAAAACGGGGGTTTCTTCCAGCAATGGCACGAGCATGCTTTTGCCGACATGAGATAGGCTATTTACACGGTTGATGAGAATGTCGTTTTCCCTGACCGAAAACTGTTGTCTCTCAGCGGCTGATAACTCAACACGACTCAGAGTTGTTGGCATTAAGCGCCCCAAATTGTCGAAATTGTTGATCCGAAGAATTGGTGTGCCGGTTCCATACGAATCAGCATGCTTGTAGATACCGTTCTGAAAACACTCATCTCCAAGAACGTCACCAAGCTTTAATGGCGTCTGGGCGTATTTCATTGCGGATGCCTTGGGCAAAATGGGAGTTTCATTTCTTCTTCCCCCGTCCCTTGGTCGCCAGCTTCTTCTTCGCGCTCTCAATCTGCTGAATGCTCTGCTCCGGCTTCGGCAGCGCCTCGAGCATAGTGCCGCCCACTTCGGCTATGGTCTGGCGCAACTTGGCGGCTACCCGTTTGCGGGTCTTGGGCTTATCCACATCTGATGCCGCCAGCGCTTCGGTCTGGGTTTCAACGAAAGCCATCACTGCGATTTCCGCCGAAGTCGCAGCAGGCGAAGCCAAATAATTTTGCCGACTGACCACCGGTACGCCGGTTTTGACTTCCAGTTCTTTGCGCGCATTGCCGGCGACAGCGCCGCCTTCCTTGGCGGCGCTGCGGTTGTCGGCAAAACCCTGAGCATCCTTGCGTTTGGCGATCTCGGTGGTGCCGGCTTCGCCGAGCATGGTGAAGATCAGTTCCAGGTCGGTCATGTGGTCGCGCAGGTTGGCAGTTTTCGCCTGCGCCAGCCCCTTGAGCTTCTTGTGGTCGCCGGGCGTGACGCCGAAGGTGGCGCGGGCGATCTCGGCGGTGAGGATGGAATATTCGCGGCCTTCGGCAACGCCGCGCGCTTTCCATTCGTCGGTTAGCGCGCTCCGGACGGCAATGGCGCGCATGCGTTTTTCGATCCAGTCCTTGGGGTAGCCCTTGGCTTCATAGAGTTCGCGGGCACGGGCACTGGCCAGTTCCGGGTCTTCGATTTCCTTGACGCGTTCGTAGCCGACCTGCGCCAGCCAGCGCTTGAAGGGTTCGGCCTTGGGCGAGGGGATGGACTGGATGATGCGGAAAAGGGTCTCGGTATTAGCAACGTCGGTGTCCCGTTGCTTGCCATCCGGCGCGGCGAGTTTCAACTTTACGATTTTCTCGTAAGGTTGCTCGGAACCTGCTTCCTGAGCCAACTTGCGCTTTAGATCGGACCAATAGCGGTTGGCGTAGCTGCTCTCCGAAAGTATGCCCACCACGTCAATGACCGAGAACCACCATTCGTTTTCGTGCCAGGTACGCCGAATGGCCTGCTCCTGGAAAATAACGATGCGGTCTTCAGCGCTCGATGCCGGATTAGCAACTTTCTTGCTCATGCGCCCAACTCCTTGAGGTAGGTTTTCATCCGGGCGCGCACCTCAGCCAATTCACCTTCGAGACGCTTGATGTCCTGCTCGACGGCGGCCACGTCGATTTCTTCCTCTTCCTCGAAGGTATCCACATAGCGCGGGATGTTGAGGTTGAAGTCGTTCTCGGCGATCTCGGCCAGCGGGGCGACGTAGGCGTATTTATCCACGTTCTGGCGCGCATCGAAGGTGGCGACGATCTTGTCGAGGTGCGAGTCGAACAGGGCGTTCTGGGTCTTGGCCGCCTGAAAGTCGCGGCTGGCGTCGATGAACAGAACGTCACGGCACGCTTCACGCTCGCCGCCCTTTTCGCGCGACCGGTCAAAAACCAGAACAGCAACCGGGATGGAGGTGGTCGGGAAAAGATTGGCCGGCAGGCCGATGACGGTATCGAGCAGGTTGTCCTCGATCAGCTTCTGCCGGATGCGGCCTTCGGCGCCACTCCGGAACAGCACGCCGTGCGGCACGACTACCGCCACGCGCCCGGCCTGCGGCAGCGCGGTTTCGACCATGTGGCTAATGAAGGCGTAGTCGCCCTTTGACTTGGGCGGCACGCCGCGCCAGAAGCGATTGAAGCGATCCGACTCGGCATGCTCTGAGCCCCATTTGTCGAGACTGAAGGGCGGATTGGCCACCACCACGTCGAAGCGCATCAGGCGGTCGGCTTCGACCAGTGCCGGGCTGTTGAGGGTATCGCCCCATTCGATGCGAGCGGAATCCTTGCCGTGCAGGAACATGTTCATGCGCGCCAGCGCCCAGGTGCTGCCGTTCACCTCCTGGCCGAAGAGGGCGAAATCGCGGCTGCCGGTTTCTTCCACCAGCGCCGCTGCCTCAATCAGCAGGCCGGCGGAACCACAGGCCGGGTCGCAAATGCGGTTGCCGGGTTTGGGCTTAGCCAGCCGGGCGAGCAGGCGGGAGACCTGTTTGGGCGTGTAGAACTCGCCGGCCTTTTTGCCGGCATCGGAGGCGAAGCGCTCGATCAGATAGATGTAGGCATTGCCGATCACGTCCTCGGAGACGCGAGAGGGACGCAGGTCGAGCTTGGCGAAATCCTCCAAGAGATTTTTTAGGCGACGGTTGCGATCCTTGGTCTGGCCGAGGTTGGATTCGGAGTTGAAGTCGATGTTGCGGAAGACGCGGTCGAGCTTGGCCTTGTTGGCGTCCTCGATGCCATCCAGCACGATGTTGATCAACTCGCCGATATTGGCGGCGTTGCGCCGCTCGTACAGGCTGTTGAAATCGCCAGCGAAGCGCTCGATGACTTCGGTGGTTTTTTCATCCTTGAATTCGACGAAGGGCAAGGTGAACCGCTCGCGATCCAGTTTGCGCCGAATGCGTTCGTCGTCATCGCCGTATTGCTGGCGATAGGTATCATAGTGGTCTTGCCAGAGGTCGCTGATGTATTTGAGGAACAACATCACGAGGATGTAGTCCTTGTACTGGGCCGGATCGACAACGCCACGAAATGTGTCGCAGGCGGCCCACGCAGCCGAGTTGACTTCTTGTTGGGTGATTTTATCGTTCATCCGAAATTCCTTTGATGTTTTTGGTTCAGTGGGCATCCTGAGCTTTACGCATCAGAATTCTATCGATCAGCGCTTTACGTCGATCCATCAATTCGGTGGTGATCTTTGTCTCCAGATCGGCAAGCTGTCCGATTTCGACAATTCGCCTTTGTGTCTCCAACGGCGGGACCTCGATCACCAACTGCTCCAGCGCTGCCTTGCTGATCATTCGCACCGCCGTACCCTCTGCCTGTGCTGCCAACGCTGCCTGAATTGCCGGCAAGTTGATGTACCAGAGCAAGTAGGCGGGCAGCACATCAACGGGGCGAATCAACAGCATGGGAGCAGCAAGAACCGCCGGCCCCACGTCTTCCGAAATCAGCGCCACAGAATTGGTCCGCCCGCGAGAGCGAAATACCAAGTCCCCCTGTCTGATCAGGTGGTGCTCGTTGAAATCCGGCATGTTGACCCGAACGGTATCTTCCAAGTGCAGCAAGCTGGTATCGTCTATATCCTTCATCTGCACAACAGCGATAGTGCCCGCCGCATCGTGCTCAAGGCGCGAGCGGAAGGGGTACCCCATGCGGATGCTTGCCACTTGCCCCAACTTCGTCATATCAGTAGAAAACGCTTTTCTGGTGAATTTTTGAATCCTAGGTCATCAGATTACTTTTGTCAATAGTCGTAATCTCTTTTCTGTTTTTTATACGGCGGCTATGTGGCGCGTATTCAAGCGAAACGCAAACAACTTCGGCATCTGCTGTTAGGTGGTTGAAAGTCGATTCCTGGGTTGCGCACCTTGACATCTGTACCGGCAGACGTAAAGGAGTTTTCTACAAAGTC
>WOZO01000114.1 GCA_011620315.1 Sideroxydans sp.
ATCCAGCCCAGTGCGTTCGGGCCGATCAGTACGCCGACGATGAGATAGCCCAGCATGGCCGGCAGTTGCAGTGAACGGAACAGCACCACCACCAGCACGGCGGCGGCAAGCAAAATGAGTAGCAGTTGCAGTGAATTATTCATACGTCTGATGATGCCTTATCTTTTGCAACTTTCAAAATCGTTCGCGGCATGCAAGCCGGCAAAGACACGGTCGGGTTGTTCACCTATAATTCGCGCCATGAACAAACCCGCCCCCGCCGCCACCCATGCGCTAGAACTTGCGCGCCGCGTGCTGACCATTGAAGCTGACGCCGTCAAAGCGCTGGTCGAACGCGTCGACGCGAATTTCCTCAACGCCCTTAACCTGATCCTCTCCTGCAAAGGCAGGGTGATCGTAAGCGGCATGGGGAAGTCCGGACATATCGCGCGCAAGATCGCCGCCACTTTTTCCAGCACCGGCACGCCGGCTTATTTCGTCCACCCGGGCGAAGCCAGCCACGGCGATCTGGGCATGGTGACGCGGGATGATGTATTCATCGGCATCTCCTACTCCGGCGAAAGCGACGAGTTACTGACCATCGTGCCGGTGCTGAAACGCCAGGGTGCCAGACTCATCAGCCTGACCGGCAACCCACAATCCAGCCTTGCGCTCGAAGCGGATGTGCATCTGAACGGCGCGGTCGCACAAGAAGCCTGCCCCATGGGTTTGGCACCGACCGCCAGCACCACAGCCGCGCTGGCCTTGGGCGACGCGCTCGCCGTCGCCTTGCTGGATGCAAAAGGTTTCGGCGAGGCGGATTTCGCCCGCTCGCACCCGGGCGGCAGCCTGGGGCGACGCCTGCTCACACATGTGCGCGACATCATGCATAGCCATGCCAGCATCCCCATGGTGCGCGAAGACGCGACGCTGGCCCAGGCTGTACTGGAGATTTCACGCAAAGGTCTTGGCATGACCGGCATCGTCGACGAGAGCCATCATCTGCTGGGCATCTATACCGACGGCGACCTGCGCCGCACGCTGGAAAAGAAACTGGATTTCAACACCACGATTGTCAGCACGGTGATGTCGAAAACGCCGCGCACGGTGGGTCCCGATGCGCTCGCGGTTGAAGCCGTGCAGATGATGGAGCAGTACAACATCACCCAGTTGCTGGTGATCGACACCAACAAGAAGGTGGTCGGCGCGTTGAACATGCACGACCTGCTGAAAGCGAAAGTCATCTGATGTCGCTGAACGACCGAATCAAGCCGCTGCGCCTGATCGCATTCGATGTGGACGGCGTGCTGACCGACGGCGGGCTTTACCTTTCCGATTCCGGAGAAGAGTTCAAACGCTTCAACTCGCTCGACGGGCACGGCCTGAAGATGCTCAAAGCAAGCGGCGTGGAGCTTGCCATCATCACCGGGCGAACTTCCCGCTGCGTTGAACTCAGGGCGCGCAACCTGGGTATCGCCCGCCTGTATCAGGGAGTGGATGACAAATACGCGGCGATGCAATCACTGCTATCCGATATGAATCTGCCGCACGAATCCGTTGCATTCATGGGTGACGATGTGATCGACCTGCCGGTGATGCGCCGCGCAGGCATGGCATTCAGCGTGCCCGACGCGCCGCAATGCGTGCGCGACCATGCCGACTATGTCAGCCAGCGCGCCGGCGGCCACGGTGCCGTGCGCGAGGTGTGCGAGTTGATCATGTCGGCGCAGGGCACGCTTGACGCGCAACTCGCGCCCTATCTGGAACGATGAGCCGTTTCTCTTTTGTTAACCGTTTGCGCGCCTGGCTGCCGCTGCTGCCCGTCGTGGCGCTGCTGCTCGGCAGCTACTGGCTGAACCTGCAAGTAAAGCCGTTCGAACCCTCCACCGGCGCACAGCGGCACGATGTCGATTTCGTTGTCTATGGCTTACGCTCGGTCGCTTTGAACACGGAAGGGCAACCGCGCTTCACACTGCTCACCGAGAAGATGTGGCACTACCCGGATGACGACTCCACGCACATGCAAAACCCCAGCCTGACCAGTTTCCATAAAAATCAGCCGCCCACCATGATCGATGCCCGGAAGGGCATGCTCAGCAGCAAGGGCGAGGAAATCCAGTTGCATGAGGATGTGCGCATATTCCGATCAGGCAGACTTCCTTCGCAGGCCCAGCATTTCAATACAGAATATCTGCGCGTTCTTCCGGACGATGGCTGGGCCGAGACCAATTTTCCGGTGCTGATGTTTGACCGCTATAACACCATCAATGCCGTCGGTATGGAATTGAACAACGAGGCACGCACCGTGAAATTTCTGAAACAAGTGAGAGCAGTCCATGAAAAACCCGACTGAACATCTGCTGCTCATCCTGGTCTTGCTTTACGCCAATCATGCAATGGCTGAGCAGGCCGACCGCGCCAAACCGGTTCATCTGGAAGCCGACCAGGTGCTGATCGACGATGCACGACAGTTCAAAAGTTTTGAAGGTCGTGTCCAGCTGATTCAAGGCACTTTAACCATCCACGCTGATCGCATAGATGTTCGCGAGGACAAGGAAGGCTATCAACACCTCACCGCGACCGGCCATCCGGCAAAATTCCGCCAGCGCTATGAAGGCGGTGAAGAGTATGCGGAAGGCTACGGCGAAAGGATCGAATACGACACGCGCGCCGAAACGGTGGACTTTTACGACCATGCCCGCGTCAAACGCGGACAGGATGAGGTACAGGGCGCGCGCATCACCTATAGCACCAAGACAGAAGTGTTCCAGGCCAGCGGGAACAATGCATCGCAAACCCCCGGCAATGATCGCGTGCGGGCCGTGTTGCAACCCAAGCGCGACAAGCCACCGGAAACATCCAAGCCGGCGAGTTCGCTTGACATACAGCCCAGCGAAACCTTGTCGCCTCCCATCACGCAAAAACACTGACATGAGCGAACTCCGTACCGAATCCCTGAAAAAGTCCTATCGCGCCCGAACCGTAGTGCAGGATGCTTCGCTGCACGTGCTCAGCGGTGAAGTGGTCGGTCTGCTGGGACCGAACGGTGCAGGCAAGACCACCACTTTTTATATGATCGTCGGCCTGGTCGCAGCGAACGGCGGAGAGATCACTATCGATGGCGAGAAGGTCACCCACCTGCCCATTCATCGGCGCGCCCGACTGGGGCTGGCCTATCTGCCGCAGGAAGCCTCCATTTTCCGCCGCATGACCGTCAGCCAGAACATCGAGGCCGTGCTTGAATTGCACGATTATTCGCCCGAAGAGCAAACGCAGCGCCTCGAAGCGCTGCTGAACGACCTGCATATCACCCACATCCGCAACAACCCGGCGATCAGCCTGTCGGGCGGCGAGCGGCGGCGCGTCGAGATCGCGCGCGCGCTGGCCACCGACCCGCGCTTCATCCTGCTGGACGAGCCTTTCGCCGGCGTCGACCCCATTGCCGTGCTGGACATCCAGAAGATCATCCGCTTTCTCAAAGAGCGCGGCATCGGCGTCTTGATCACCGACCACAACGTGCGCGAAACGCTGGGCATCTGCGACCGCGCCTACATCATCAATGCCGGATCGGTGATGGCGGAAGGCACGCCGGAGGAAATCATCTATAATGAGGGTGTCAGGAAGGTGTATCTGGGCGAGAACTTCAAGCTATAAGAAGCGCCGTCCGTCACCAAACACCCAAGATGAAACCCGCTCTCCAACTCCGTCAATCCCAACAACTCCTGCTCACACCGCAGTTGCAGCAAGCCATCAAGCTGCTGCAACTCTCCACGCTGGAGATCAACCAGGAAGCGTCGCGCCTGCTGGACGAGAACCCGTTGCTGGAACGGATAGACGATAACGCCAACCAGACCTATAGCGGCAGCAGCGATGCCCAAGCGCCCGCGCAAGAGAATTCCGAATCCGCATCCGCATCCGAGAGCCCCGCCCAGGACAGCCAGCCCGAATGGGGTGAGGCGAATTTCAGCCATTCCGGCAATGCCAGCCCGGACGACGAGGACGACGGCTACCAGGAAGTCGCTTCCGAACGCCCCAACTTGCGCGAACATCTGCTGTGGCAATTGAACATGTGCCTGCTGGACGCGCGCGACAAGAAAATCATCAGCCTGCTGATCGATGCTTTGGATGAGAACGCTTATCTGTCCCAGCCTCTGGAAGAAATCGTCGAGATATTCCCCGCCGAACTGGACATCACGCTGGACGACCTGGAGACCGCGCTGGTGCAGTTGCAGCATCTGGATGCGCCCGGCATCGGCGCGCGCGACCTGCGCGAATGCCTGTCGCTGCAACTGCAAGCCATCCCGGAAGACGTTCCGGGACGGGATATGGCTTTGCGCATCGTCGGCGAGCATCTGGACTTGCTGGCCGCGCGCGACTTTTCCAGGCTCAAACGCGTATTGCGTTGCGATGACGACGCTTTGCGCACCGCGCAGGATCTGATCGTGCACCTGCAACCCAAACCCGGCATGGCGTTCGAACATCGCGCGGCCGATTATGTGGTGCCGGATGTGCTGGTGGAAAAAGTCGGCGGCATCTGGAAAGCCCGTCTGAACCCGGAAGCCATGCCGCGCCTGCGCATCAACCAGGTGTATGCCAACATCCTGCAGCAGCGCGGCGATGCCGGCGCGCAGGGCATGGCGATCCAATTGCAGGAAGCGCGCTGGTTCATCAAGAACCTGCAGCAGCGTTTCGAGACCATCCTGCGCGTGGCGCAGGCCATCGCGCAGCGTCAGCGCCAGTTCTTCGAACACGGCGATATCGCCATGCGCCCGCTGGTGCTGCGCGAGATCGCAGAGCAGCTCGAGCTGCACGAATCGACCATCTCGCGCGTGACCACACAGAAGTTCATGCTCACCCCGCGCGGCATCTACGAATTCAAGTATTTCTTTGGCAGCGGTCTGGCGACCGATGCGGGGGGAGCCTGTTCTTCCACCGCCATCCGGGCACTTATCAAGCAGATGGTGAGCGAGGAAGATACTCGCCAGCCGCTGTCCGATAGCCGCATGTCAGAAATCCTGGCACAGCAGGGCATTATCGTCGCCCGCCGTACCGTGGCAAAATACCGGGAATCGATGAACATCCTCCCGGTCAACCTTCGCAAATCACTCTAACCATAAAGGAGCAGGCTATGAACCTCAATCTCACAGGACGCCACATGGAGATCACTCCCGCGATCCGCGAACATGTGATCGGCAAACTGGACAAGGTCAAACGCCATTTCGACAATGTGATCGACGTCAGCGTGATCCTTTCGGTCGAAAAGCTGCAGCAGAAAGCCGAAGCCACGCTCAACATCAGCGGCAAGACGCTGTTTGCCGAGACTGAAGACGGCAACCTGTACGTTGCCATCGACGCACTGATCGATTCCCTGGATCGCCAGGTACTGAAGCACAAGGAGAAGTTCGAAGCGCGTCGCCACGACGATTCTGGCAAACATCAAGCAGCAGAGTAAACCGGACGAGGCAGCGACAAACGCTGCCTCGTTTTAATTTGGTGAATCAGCATGAGTCTAATCAGCAAGATATTGGCCCCCGACTGCGTGATGCTGGACAGCGAGTCCGCCAGCAAGAAACGCGTATTCGAGCATGTGGGTATCCTTTTTGAAAACACGCTGGGCATCGCGCGCAGCCAGGTGTTCGACAGCCTGTTCGCCCGCGAAAAACTCGGCTCCACCGGACTGGGGCAGGGTGTGGCGATCCCGCATGGCCGCGTCAAAGGACTGCGCGATGCGGCGGCGGCCTTCGTCAAAATGAAGACGCCCATCCCGTTCGATGCGCCCGATGGGCAACCGGTGAAATTCATCTTCGTACTACTGGTGCCGGAACGCGCTACCGACCTGCACTTGCAGATCCTCGGCGAACTGGCGCAGATGTTCAGCGAGCAATCGTTCCGCGACCGCCTGGACGCGACCGACGACCCGACCGAGATGCACCAGCTGTTCAACGATTGGAACTCCTGACCGGCCGTGGCACAAGTTCACATTCGCCAGCTATTCCGCGACAAACAGGAACGCCTCGGCCTGACCTGGGTCGCCGGTGACGGCTCGGAACGCACGCTCGACAGCGAGACGGTCAACGCATCCAACTGGGGACTGATCGGCCACCTGAACCTGGTGCATCCGAACTGGATACAGGTGTTGAGCAACACCGAACTGGATTACCTGCACGACCTTTCCCCGGCCGAACTGGCAACCTCCCTTGCCGCGCTGGAACAACAGAAACCTTCCTGCCTGATCGTCGCCGGCGAGACCGAGATACCCAAAGGTCTGCTCGATTTCGCCAACCGCACCGAAACGCCGCTGTTCCATTCGCCGCTGGGCAGCGTGCACCTGATGTGGATGGTGCGCCACTACATGGTCAAGGCGCTGGCCGATTCCGCTTCGCGCCACGGTGTATTCCTGGACGTGCTCGGCGTCGGCGTGATGATCACGGGCGACAGCGGCGTCGGCAAAAGCGAACTGGCGCTGGAACTGATCACGCGCGGCAACGGCCTGGTCGCGGACGACATCGTCGACCTGTTCCGCATCTCGCCCGAGGCGCTGGAAGGCCGCTGCCCCGATCTGTTGCGCGACCTGCTGGAAGTGCGCGGTCTGGGCATACTGAACATCCGCACCATGTTCGGCGAGACTGCCGTGCGCCGCAAAAAGAGCCTGAAACTCATCGTGCATCTGTATCGTCCACCCCATGACGACCTGTCCAAACTGGATCGGCTGCCCCAGTCCGGCCAGGAAGACATCCTCGGCGTCTCCATCAGCAAAGTGGAGATCCCGGTGCTGGCCGGGCGCAACCTGGCCGTACTGGTGGAAGCCGCCGCGCGCAACTTCGTGTTGCAGCAGCGCGGCATCAACACCATGCAGGAATTCATCTCGCGCCAGGAACAGCAACTCTCCGGAGACTGAGCGATGCAGCTTATTCTGATCAGCGGCCTGTCCGGCTCGGGCAAAAGCGTAGCCCTCAAGACACTGGAAGATTCCGGTTTCTATTGCGTGGACAACCTGCCCGCCGAACTGCTGCCCGCGCTGATCATGAATCTGCACAGCAGCGGCTGTGCTCATGCCGGGGTCAGCGTCGACGTGCGCAGCGGTGACAGCGTCCAGTCTTTGCCAGGACATCTGGAAGCACTCAAACAACAAGGACTGGATGTGCATCTGCTGTTCCTCGATGCGCAAACCGACACGCTGGTAAAACGATTCTCCGAAACCCGGCGCCTGCATCCGCTGAACGACGGTGTGCGCACGCTGCCGGAATGCGTGGCCTACGAACGCGAATTGCTCTCCGGGATCGGCAGCATCGGCCACCGCATCGACACCAGCGAGCTTGGCGCCAATACGCTGCGCGCCTGGGTCAAACAATTCATCCAGCTCGACCGCGCACGCCTCACTTTGCTGTTCCAGTCGTTCGGTTTCAAGCACGGCATCCCGCTGGATGCCGACCTGGTGTTCGACGTGCGCTGTCTGCCCAATCCGCACTACGACCCGGCGCTGCGTCCGCTGACCGGGCGCGATGCGCCGGTGATCGAGTTCCTGCAGGACACGCCTATGGTCGACAAAATGTACGACGACATCCGCCACTTCGTGGAAGACTGGCTGCCCAACTACATCGCCGACAACCGCAGCTATCTGACCGTCGCCATCGGCTGCACCGGCGGGCAGCACCGCTCGGTGTACTTGTCCGAGCGCCTTGCCCGCCACTTCCAGTCACAGCAACAGGTGTTGGTACGCCACCGTGAACTCTCATGAACCCGCTGCCTCATTCCTGCGCGATCTGAGACCGGGCGACTGGCTCACCCTGCTGGCAGGCGGACTGTTCATCATCCTGCTCACCGACAAAGTCTGGAACGGCGGTATCGCCGACACCGCCGTCATCCGCAGCGGCGGAAAAGTATTCAGCGCAGTCCCGCTCTCGCGCGACCAGCAGATCGAAGTACCCGGCCCGCTCGGCACCAGCATCATCACCATCGAAAAAGGCAAAGCGCGCATCAGCAGCGACCCCAGCCCAAGACAATATTGCGTGCGCCAAGGCTGGCTGGAACAGTCGGGAGAGATCGCGATATGCCTGCCGAACGAGGTCAGTGTGGAACTGACGGGCGGGCAGAAAAAATATGACAGCCTTAACTACTAACATCAGTACTGAGTTCAGAGTGCTGAGTGCTGAGAAAACCTACGCCCAGCTTCTGCTCGATATTCAGCACCCGGCACTCGGCACTGTTTTGCGATGACAACCATAAGACTAGAAACATCGGTCGAAGACCACCACCTCGCCAAGATGGCCGCAGTCGCGCTCGGCCTTACCGTGCTGGAGAACGCCATTCCCTCACCCCTGCCCGGCGTCAAACCGGGACTGGCCAACATCATTACGCTGATCGTGCTGGCGCGTTTCGGTTGGCGCGCGGCGGCTTGGGTATCGTTGCTGCGCGTGGTCGCCGGCAGCCTGCTGTTCGGCAATTTCCTTGCGCCCGGTTTCTTTCTGAGCTTGAGTGGCGCGTTGTGCAGCCTGGCCGTGCTCGCCTTCGCCATACATCTGCCGCAACGCCTGTTCGGCCCCGTCACCCATAGCGTGCTCGCTTCCTTCGCCCACATCAGCGGGCAGATGACGGTGGTCTACCTGTGGCTCATCCCGCACAGCGGCATCGCCTACCTTATCCCCTTCTTCGCCACAGCGGCACTGGTGTTCGGCACTGTGAACGGATTGGTCGCGGCGCGATTCATGGATAATGGCGACAAACAGCTTCTGGAAAGCAAGACATGAAGACCATCACCCTCGCCTTCACCGGCGCCTCCGGCCTGCCCTACGGCATGCGTCTGCTCGAATGCCTGCTGCAGGGCGGGCAGCGGGTGCACCTCGTCTACTCGCAAGCCGCGCAGATCGTCGCCAAACAGGAACTCGACTTCACCCTGCCCAGCCGCCCGCAGGATGCCGAACAAATGTTCAAGGAACGCTTCGGCAACTTCAGCGGCGAACTCAAAGTATTCGGCATCCATGACTGGTACGCGCCGATGGCCTCCGGCTCCAACCCCGGCGACGGCATGGTAGTCTGCCCGTGCACCATGGGCACGCTGGGCAAGATCGCCAGCGGCATCAGCGACGACCTGATCTGCCGCGCTGCAGATGTGATGCTCAAGGAAAAACGCACTTTGATCTTGGCGCCGAGAGAGATGCCCTTCTCCGCCATCCATCTGGAGAACATGCTCAAACTGGCGCATGCCGGTGCAGTGATCATGCCGCCCAATCCCGGCTTCTATCATCATCCGCAGAGTGTGCAGGCGATGGTGGATTTCGTGGTGGCGCGAATATTGGATCATCTTGGGGTGGAGCAGACGTTGATGGAGAAGTGGGGAGAGTGAAGCTCTCTAGTTTTTGAATTCAAACTCAAAACCAACTTCGTCGGGGGTTGCCCGACAGCAAGTCACTTTCCCGTCTTGCCGAGAAAAGTAACC
>WOZO01000163.1 GCA_011620315.1 Sideroxydans sp.
ACCCGTTACGTGGATACCGACTTCAATCTGGAACCGAACCTCAAGGAAAGTCCCGGCGGATTGCGCGACCTGCACAACGTGCTGTGGATTGCGCGCGCTGCCGGCTTCGGCGATACCTGGCAGGCGCTGGCGCGCAACGGACTGCTGACCATGGCCGAAGCGCGGCAGGTGGTACGCCACCAGCATCTGTTGCAGGACATGCGCATCCGCTTGCACGAGCTGTGCGGCCGCCACGATGACCGGCTGGTGTTCGACTACCAGCAACCGCTCGCCGAACAGCTGGGCATCAAATCCACGCTGCAGTTGCGCGCCAGCGAACGCATGATGCGCCAGTACTACCGTACCAAACGTGCCGTCCAGCAATTGAACAGCGTGCTGTTGCAGACCATGCGCGCGCGCCTGTTCCCGTCCAGCGCGACACGTCCGCTCAACCCGCGCTTCATCGCGCGCGACGACACGCTGGAAACGTGCGACGACCAACTGTTCGAACGCGAGCCGTCCGCCATCCTGGAATGCTTCCTGTTGCTGCAACAACATCCCGAGCTCAACGGTTTCTCCGCCGCGACGCTGCGTGCCTTGTGGCGCGCCCGTCATCTGGTCGGCCCTGCGTTCAGACGCGATCCCCATAACCGCGCGCTGTTCATGCGGATCTTCCGCCAGCCGCACGGATTGACGCATGCCCTGCGGCGCATGAACCAGCAGGACATCCTGGGCCGCTACCTGCCTGCCTTCGGTCGCGTGGTGGGCCAGATGCAGCACGACCTGTTCCACGTCTACACGGTGGACGAGCATATCCTGATGGTGCTGCGCAATCTGCGCCGTGCCACGCTGGGCCAGTACGCGCATGAATTCCCGCTGAGCAGCCGCCTGATCCGCGAGTTCGAGCGCGTCGAAGTGCTGTACATCGCCGCACTGTTCCACGACATCGCCAAGGGACGCGGCGGCGACCATTCCATGCTGGGACGCGCCGATGCGCAGCGCTTCTGCAAAGCGCACGGCATATCGCCCGACGATACGGAACTCGTCGTGTGGCTGGTGAAGAATCATCTGCGCATGTCGGCCACGGCGCAGAAACAGGATCTGAGCGACCAGGATGTGATCGCCGCCTTCGGTGCCGAAGTACCGGACGAGCGCCACTTGACTGCGCTGTATCTGCTGACCGTGGCCGATGTGCGCGGCACCAGCCCCAAGGTATGGAATGCCTGGAAAGGCAAGCTGCTGGAGGATCTGTATCACGCCACCCTGCACTATCTGAACCACGGCAAGATCGCCGACCAGATCGGCGAGACGCAACGCGAGGCGGCTGCCACGCTCAATCTGTATGCCATCGCACCGGAAACCTATCTGCCGCTGTGGGCGAAACTGGACGATGAATATTTCATCCGCCATGAGGCGCATGAGATCGCCTGGCATACGCGGGCGCTGACCCAGCGCCCCGACATCAAAACACCCGTCATCAAGACGCGCCTCTCCCGCATCGGCGAAGGCATGCAGGTGCTGGTGTATCAACACGATCAACCATATTTGTTCGCGCGTATCTGCAATTTCTTCGCGCGCATGAACTACAACATCATGGAAGCCAAGGTGCACACCACCGGGCACGGTTACGCGCTGGACAGCTTCCTGGTGATGGACGAGAACCAGGACAAGACCGCCTATCGCGATGTGATGAACTATGTCGAGTATGCGCTGGCCGAGGAGATCGGCCGGGATGCGACCACAATTCCCGAGCCAGCTTTCGGGCGCCGCAGTCGCCAGTTGAAACATTTCCCCATCGCGCCGCAGGTCGATCTGCGCCGCGACGAGAAAGGTCGCTACAACTTGTCGCTGGTTGCCGGCGACCGGCCCGGCCTGCTGGCGCGCATCGCCTATATCCTCACCCGGCATAAGGTGCTGATCCGCAGTGCAAAGATCAACACGCTGGGCGCGCGCGCCGAGGACACGTTCTGGATAGACGGCGAAGCATTGAACGATGCGAACACTCGTGAGGCGCTGCGCGAGGTGCTAATCGAGCAACTTGCTTAAGTGAAAAAATTTCGTAAAGAAATTCAAAAAATAGGCCAAATGACATATTGACAAACCCGGATAATCCACACCCGCACCGCAAACTTTTAGCGCTTGACAAATATCCCCGTCTAAAAAACAACGACTTATTGTATGGCTTTGTTTTTATTGAACTAAATTTGCGTATATTTTTTACGCAACAATTCTGCAAAGCCCTAAATGACGGTCTTTAGCGGTGTATGAAAAGCATTCATCCACAAAGTTATCCCCAGCTTTTGTGCATAAAAAATAAATCGCTTTGCGCTCCGCCAGTTAGCGATAAACGGTCAACTTGCCTTGCCCTGCACATGGCTTACAGGCTACAGTTCGCGCCTTGAAATTTTCGTCATTGGGAGTTGTTGCGTGTTCAATCTCATCGAAGCGGCCGGCTGGCCGATCTGGTTGCTAGTCATCTGTTCACTGGTTTCTGTCACCCTCATCGTGGAACGCGCGATCTATCTGCGCGGCAAGAATGTGATTCCGCCCAATCTGCTGGACGAAGTCGTGGACGAACTGAAACAACGCGGCGTCAGCCCGGCCATGCTGGAACGCTTGGGCGCGGGCTCACCATTGGGCAAGGTATTTGCTGTCGGCCTGAAGAACATCAAGAGTTCTCCGCAAGTGATGAAGGAAGCGATCGAAGAGACCGGCCGCGCCGCCAGCCACGAGATGGAGCGCTTCCTGACCACGCTCGGCACCATCGCCTCCATCAGCCCCCTGCTCGGTTTGTTCGGCACATTGGTCGGCATGATCGAGATCTTCGGCGCACAGAACGCGGGCGGTGCCGCACCGGCCGAACTGGCGCACGGCATCTCGGTGGCTTTGTACAACACCGCTTTCGGCCTGATCGTCGCGGTACCCAGCATGATCGCCTATCGCCACTTCCGCGCCCAGGTGGACAGCCTCACCATTGAAATGGAACAGCAGGCGATCAAGCTGGTCGAGGTCGTGCACGGGGAACGCAAATGAATTTCCTGCGCGGCCGTGATCGCGAGACACCGGAGATCAACCTGATCCCGATGATCGACGTATTGCTGGTGATCCTCATTTTCCTGATGGTCACCACCAGCTACGGCAAGTTCTCCGAACTGCAGATCAACCTGCCGCAAGCCAGCGGCACCGATAATACGGTGCCCACCAGCAAGCCCATCACAGTCGCGGTCGATGCTTCCGAACACTATGCGATCAATGGCAAGCGCACCAGCTTCAAGAACCTGTCCGAATTCGCCCAGGCCCTGCGCACAGCGGCCGGCAAGCAGGAAGATCCGGTGATCGTGATCAATGCCGATGCCAAGGCGGCACACCAGTCCGTCATCACCATCATGGAAGCAGCACGCGAAGCCGGTTACGGGCGCATCACCTTCACCACGCGCAACGCGTCCAAGTAATCCGGGCACATGGAACGCCTGCAGCAACACTGGTATCGCCTCTCCCCGCTCCATCTGCTGCTGCATCCCCTCAGTCTGGTATTCCGCTTGCTCGCTGCGCTACGCCGCGCGCTGTTCCGCACAGGACTGCTCTCCTCGGTGAAGTTGCCCGTGCCGGTCATCGTGGTTGGCAACATCACGGTCGGCGGCACCGGCAAGACACCGCTCACTCTTTGGCTGGCACAACAATTGATCGAGACCGGTTGGCATCCGGCCATCATCAGCCGCGGTTATCACAGTGATGGGGACGCGGCAGCGCATGAAGTGCATCAGAAAGATGATGCGGATGCGGTCGGTGACGAACCATTGCTTATGGCGCGCCGTGCACTGTGCCCGGTATGGATAGGGCGTGACCGTCCCGCAGTGGCACTTGCCTTGCTGCAAGTCCATCCCGAATGCGACATCATCGTCAGCGACGACGGACTGCAACATTACCGTATGCAACGCGATGTCGAGATCGCGGTGGTGGATGGCGTACGCCGTTTCGGAAATGGCTTGTTGTTACCCGCCGGACCGCTGCGCGAGCCGCTGTCGCGCCTGCGCGAAGTCGATGCGGTAGTGATCAATGGCGGTCCGCCCGATACTGCGGAAGGCATCCTGATGTCGCTCCACGGCTCACAATTTCACAATCTGCTCGACCCGAGCCAAGTACGATCAGCTGCGGATTTCGACGGACTGAAAGTGCATGCCATTGCCGGCATCGGGCATCCGCAACGCTTCTTCCGCCATCTGCAACAACTCGGTCTGCAGCCGGTCACGCACGCTTTTCCCGACCATCACCGCTACACCGGCGACGAGATCAATCCCAAGGATGCCGACGCGGTGCTCATGACGGAAAAAGATGCGGTAAAATGCGCCACGTTCGCCACCGCCAAACACTGGGTGCTGCAAGTGGATGCGCAAGTCGCCCCGCCGCTGTTCAACCTCATCACGGAAAAACTATCTCATGGACGCTAAACTGCTCAACATCCTGGTCTGTCCGCTGTGCAAATCGCCTTTGCTGTATCGCAAGGCCGAACAGGAACTGATCTGCAAGGCTGACCGGCTGGCCTATCCTATCCAGGACGATATTCCGGTGATGCTGGCCGACGAAGCGCGCGTGCTCACCGCCGAGGAAGTCGAAAAGCTCTGATGCTTTCTTTCAAGGTCGTCATTCCCGCCCGCTTCGCTTCCACGCGCCTGCCGGGCAAACCCCTGCTGGACATCAGCGGCAAGCCGATGGTGATCCGCGTCGCAGAACAGGCGGCCATGAGCGGCGCACAGCAGATCATCATCGCCACCGACCACCAACCCATCGTCGAGGCCGCCAAGGCGAACGGATTCGATGCCTGCATGACCCGCGCCGATCATGTCAGCGGCACCGACCGCATCGCGGAAGTCTCCATGCAACAGGGCTGGCCGGATGACACCATCGTGGTCAACGTACAAGGCGACGAGCCCTTGATACCGCCGCAACTCATCTCGGCCGTCGCGCAACATCTGCACGACCACAGCGACTGTGCCATCGCCACCGCCTGCCATCCCATCCACGATGAAGCGCCCATGCGCAATCCGAACATCGTCAAGGCGGTGCTCAACAAGCACGGCAATGCGCTGTACTTCAGTCGTGCGCCTGTCCCATGGCCGCGCGATGCGTATGCCAAAGGCGAGCCTCTGCCGACCGAGGTCGCGGTGCTGCGCCACATCGGTATCTATGCCTACCGCGCTTCCTTCCTGAAAGCCTACGGCCAGCTCGCGCCCGCCCCCATCGAGCAAGCGGAATCCCTTGAACAACTGCGCGCGCTGTATCATGGCTACCAGATCGGCGTGACCATCACGCCGGACGCACCGCCCAGCGGCGTAGATACCGAACAAGACCTGCACACCGCACGACGTATTTTCGAATCACGATAACCACTGGAGAAATACAACATGAGACTGATCCTGTTAGGTGCACCCGGCGCCGGTAAAGGTACTCAGGCCAACTTCATCAGAGAGAAGTTCGGCATCCCGCAAATATCCACCGGCGACATGCTGCGCGCCGCGATCAAGGCAGGCACGCCGCTAGGCATTGCCGCCAAGCAGGTGATGGATGCGGGCAATCTTATCTCCGATGACATCATCATCGACCTGGTGAAGGAACGCATCAAGCAAGCGGACTGCGCCAACGGCTTCCTGTTCGACGGCTTCCCGCGCACCATCCCGCAGGCGCAGGCGATGAAAGATGCCGGCATCAAGATCGACTACGTGGTGGAGATCGACGTCGCCGACAGCGAGATCGTGCAGCGCATGAGCGGCCGCCGCGTGCATCCGGCCTCGGGCCGCACTTACCATCTGGTATTCAACCCGCCCAAAGTGGCAGGCAAGGACGATATCACCGGCGAAAAGCTGGTGCAGCGCCCGGATGATGCCGAAGACACCGTGATCAAGCGCCTCAGCGTATACCACGACCAGACCCAGCCGCTGGTCGAGTACTACTCGGCTTGGCAAAAGTCCGGCGATACGAACGCTCCCAAGGTGGCGCACGTCCCCGGCGTGGGCAGCGTGGATGCCATCCGCGCGCAGGTGTTCAAAGTATTGGGTGCCTGA
This sequence comes from Sideroxydans sp., assembly GCA_011620315.1. Classification (GTDB taxonomy): domain Bacteria; phylum Pseudomonadota; class Gammaproteobacteria; order Burkholderiales; family Gallionellaceae; genus Sideroxyarcus. The sequence continues at coordinate 6,039 of WOZO01000163.1, forward strand.
GCATGGCGAACAAACCGGTACTGACACTGCAAGATGCCAGGCGCGTGGCGGCGGCGGCGGAAGCCGAGGCGCTCGCCAATGAATGGAAGGTGTCGATCGTGATCGTCGACGACGGCGGCCACATGCTGTACATGCAACGCAGTCACGATACGCGCTTTGGCAGTGTCGAGACCGCCACCGCCAAAGCCCGCATGGCGGCCGCACTGCATATGCCTTCCAAGTCTTCCGAAGACGCGGTGATGGGTGGACGCCTGATCCACCTCGCCCTGCCCGGTGTGATCCCGGCAGAAGGCGGCGTCCCGCTGTTGCGTGACGGCGTCGTGATCGGGGCGATCGGTATCAGTGGGGTGCGTTCGGCGCAGGACGGCCAAATCGCGGCAGCCGGCGCGGCGGCTCTCTAGAAAACACTGCGCCGGGGCTCCCGGCACAACACCTGTTTATTTCGGTTCACGATAGTGATCCTGCGTCAGCAGGTCGATACCGCAGGGCAGCGCCTCGATCCAGTTCAGGAATTCATTCACCATCTTCTTGCCTTTGAACATGCGCCCGTGCTGCGGCACGATCATCTCCACATCCATGCCGCGCACCATGTTCACCCAGTAACGGCAGATCTTGTTCGAGACCATGTAGCGCCTGTGGAAGCCTTCCATGTACTGGATATGCGACTTGAAATCTTCCACCGGCGTATCGACCTCGGTATGCGGCACGATGGATGCGCCCATGTCGCCGGTGAACAGGATCTTGCTGACCGGATCATAGAACTGGAAATTACCTTCAGAGTGCATGAAGTGTGCGGGGATCGCCTTGATGACCGAATTACCCAGCGGCAAAACCATCCCTTCATCGGGAATGCCTTCCACACGCCCGGTGGAATTACCCACGCTGCAAAAGTGCGGCACGAAACGCGCCCACAGTTTGGAGATCATCACCTTGCACTCGGAGTGGATCATCCACTTGTTGACCGAGGCGATGATGTCGGGGTCGGCGTGCGACGCCAGGATGTAATCCAGATTCTTGGGCGCGAAGTAGTTGTGCATCTCCATCAACAGGCCGTTGTAGGTCATGTTGCCGCCCGGATCGAGCAATGCGCCATGCTCGTTGTCGACGATCAGGAACTGGTTGGCTTGCACCGCCTCGCCCATAGAGTCATCCACCAGATCATCAAAGATCAGGCAAAGATGTTTGCCATTGTTGAATAGTTCGATCGCCATTTCACTCTCCAGAGATAGTTATTGTCTTGCACAGGTCGCGCATTCTATCCAAACACGGCCTGTGAGAATTTGATGATAATCAATTCTGCCCGACCACGACCGCTGAAATAAAATCGGCGTAAGATGAGCGTGGTCGTCACCAACTTGCGAGGAAAGCATAACATGGCAAAAAAGAATGCATTCTATGCCCAGTCCGGCGGTGTCACAGCCGTCATCAATGCCTCAGCCTGCGGCGTCATCGAGACCGCGCGCAAGCATAAGGACAAGATCGGCAAGGTATATGCGGGCCGCAACGGCATTATCGGCGCGCTCACCGAAGACCTGATCGACACTTCCAAAGAATCCGCCAAAGCCATCGCCGCGCTGCGCAGCACGCCCTCGGGTGCGTTCGGCTCGTGCCGTTTCAAACTCAAGGGGCTGGAAGAGAACGAACGCGAATATGCGCGGCTGATCGAGATATTCAAGGCGCACAACATCGGCTACTTCTTCTACAACGGTGGCGGCGATTCCGCCGACACCTGCTACAAGGTCTCGCAGATCTCGGAAAAGATGGGCTATCCGGTGCAGGCCATCCACGTACCCAAGACCGTGGACAATGACCTGCCCATCACCGACTGCTGCCCTGGCTTCGGCTCGGTCGCAAAATACATCGCCATCTCCACGCTGGAAGCCAGTTTCGATGTGCGCTCCATGGCCAAGACTTCGACCAAGGTGTTCGTACTGGAAGTGATGGGACGCCACGCGGGCTGGATCGCCGCAGCCGGCGGACTGGCAGAAGAACAGGGTATTCCGGTGGTTATCCTGTTCCCCGAGATCCCGTTCGACCAGAAGAAATTCCTCGCCAAAGTGAACGGCATGGTGAAGAAGCATGGCTACTGCACCGTGGTCGTCTCGGAGGGTTGCCATTATCCGGACGGGAAATTCCTGGCCGAACAAGGTACGCGCGACGCCTTCGGCCATGCACAGCTGGGCGGTGCCGCGCCGGTCGTCGCCAACATGGTGAAAGAAGCCTTCGGCTACAAGTTCCACTGGGCCGTTGCCGACTATTTGCAACGTGCCGCCCGCCACATCGCGTCCAAAACCGATGCGGACCAGGCCTACGCACTGGGCAAGGCCGCCGTCGAACTGGCGCTCAAGGGTGAGAACGCCGTGATGCCCGCCATCGTGCGCACCTCCGACAAGCCCTACAAATGGAAGATCGGTGTCGCACCGCTCGCCAAAGTCGCCAACGTGGAGAAGTTCATGCCGCGCAACTTCATCAGCAAGGACGGCTTCGGCATCACGGACAAGTGCCGCGCCTATCTGACGCCGCTGATCAAAGGCGAAGACTATCCGACCTACAAGGATGGCTTGCCGCAGTATGTGCAACTGAAAAATGTGGCAGTGCCGTCCAAACTGCCGAAGTTCAAGATCTGAAGCTCAACATCGCTCCGCAAGGAGCGGTTTTAACTTGGGGAGGTAACGATGTCATCTGCTCTTGGTTTTGCGTTGTTATGCGCCATCGCCGCGCTGCTCTACGGCGGCATTTCTATCAAATGGATACTCGGCCTGCCGACCGGCAACGACCGCATGCGCGAGATCGCGGCGGCGGTGCAGGAAGGCGCGCAGGCTTATCTCAACCGCCAGTACACCACCATCGCCTTCGTTGGTGCGATCTTGCTGGTGGCGATCTTCATCGTGCTGGGCTGGCAAACCGCCGTCGGCTTTCTGCTCGGTTCGACCTTGTCCGGTTTGACCGGATACATCGGCATGAACGTCTCGGTGCGCGCCAACATCCGCACCGCACAGGCTGCCAATAACGGACTGAACGCCGCATTGAATGTCGCTTTCAAGGGCGGCGCAATCACCGGCCTGCTGGTGGTCGGCCTGGGTCTGCTGGGCGTGGCCGGTTATTACGCATTTCTCACCATCGTGATGGGTACCAGCACCAATGAGGCGACCCATGCGCTGGTCGGCCTCGCCTTCGGCGGCTCCCTGATCTCCATCTTTGCCCGTCTCGGCGGCGGCATCTTCACCAAGGGCGCGGATGTCGGCGCGGACTTGGTGGGCAAAGTGGAAGCGGGCATCCCCGAGGACGACCCGCGCAACCCGGCGGTGATCGCGGACAACGTCGGCGACAACGTCGGCGACTGCGCCGGCATGGCGGCCGACCTGTTCG
>WOZO01000018.1 GCA_011620315.1 Sideroxydans sp.
GTTTGCTGCTGTCTTTATGATAGTTTTGGTGGGGTAGTCCGACAGGCTGCTAGAGGCTGCGTGCTGCATATTGTTGCAGCTCTTTAGTCGAAATGCTATTTGCAGGAACCAGCTGGTAGTGCTTCTCATCCACGACTCTGATTTCGCCGTCCTGTGCAGCAAGCTCAAACATGGCGATGCGTCCCTCGCTCATGAACTGTGCCGAGACTGCGCGACAAATAAGATTGGGAAATTTTTCGGCGCAGCACAAAATATCTTGCTGGGTTTGCACCACACCGTGCTTGTCGCTGCTACCCTTGGCCTGCACGGGTACAACGTACTGCCGACCGTGTCGATCAATGCCGACATAGATTTCGTCAATTTCAATTTGCCCGACTGTTTTGACAGTTGCGCGCAAGTGATTTTGCAAAGAGAAGGTAGTGATGCCGAGAAATACGTCGACCAGCCGGTTGTAGCGCACCTTGGCTAACAAAGCCTGTTCATCACTTAGCGCATAAGCTGTAATGATCTCCGGCGTGGCATCCGGCACCTTGATGGTAAGCAACTCTTCGCGGGGCTCAATACGATTAAGGCGAACTTGCTTGAATCGGTATCGAGCCGCACCTGCACCTTCGATAACCCATTCAAAATTCTTGGCTGCTGTTTTGCGGATACTGTCTGGGAATTCGTTGCGGTAACGGAAGGAGTAAAAAATATCGCCAATATTCTTTGGTAGTTTCATACCCAGATTTGAGGCAATGAACGCCACCTCATCGCGTTTGAATTCAAACTCCTTAACACCTTTGAAATAATGGTCCGCAAATACTTGAGCAATGATTGCTTGATAGCGGTTTGGCTTCTTCTCTGATTTCATTTCAGACATAGGCTTCTTCCAGTAAATCTTTCTGGTTGGGATTCTGCTTGCGGAGGCGTTGCGCAATGGTGTTGCGCGGGACTCTGAAATGCAACGAGGCAGAGCTCATATCAAGCGTCAGCAACTCAGTATTGCCTGGTAAAACAACTTCCTTTGGCTTGCGTGGCTTAATGCCGAGCGCTTTAATGATTTCGCCAGCGACAGCGCGTCCCAGTAGTGGAGGAACACTGTTCCCAATCTGACGGAATCCGTGCCATTTGGTTTTATGAAAGCGGAACCAGTCGGGGTAAGAGTGCAAGCGCGCAGCCTCACGCACTGTGATAACGCGAGGCAAGAAAGGGTGTATCGGACGCGGAGAAGTAAAGGCACCGCGAGCACTGTCTGTACCGGCACGAAGAGTATTGCAAAGACCATCCGGAGGTAATTTTCGGAAGCGGCTGATAGGTTCAGTTTTGCCGTGTTCAGTAGCCATAAAACGCTGTCTGGAAAGATCGGTATGCTCGGTACGCAAACTGGAAGTTAGAACGTTCAAATCGAACTCTCGTCCATAACCAAAATCCTTCGGATCAAATTCAATCCCTCTCAAGCATTGCGCATAGCGAGCTTGCGTTTCCCATTGGGTTGGCACTTCATCTGCAGCGCTCAACGTATCAAAATCATCCACGTTGGGTAAATCACCAATAGCATCCCAAACAGTGGTGCGTTGATCAAAAGGCTTGGGATAGTTGGGGATGCGCAATCCGCGTCGTGCGCCCATCACAAACAAGCGCTTACGATCCTGTGGCACTCCGTAGTCAGCCGCATTCAAAACTTGGTAAGGGCTTTGCACATCGTAACCGGCATTGCCAAGCGCTGTGATCAGTTCACTTAAAAATTCCGCGTGCTTGCCGAGCGTCAGCCCCTTTACATTTTCGAACACGAAATACTTGGGTTGCAATTCAGAGACTAGGCGCACGTAATGAAAGACAAGTTGATTACGTGGATCGTCGAGTGCGCGCTTGCCAATCAAGGAGAACCCTTGGCATGGTGCCCCCCCGAAAACAACATCAATATCGGCATCACCAAGGCTGGCTCTGCGGCGAATTTCATCGCCCGACATATTCACCACACTTGCACAGATTGCCGTTGAGTTTGGGAAGTTGAATTCATGCGTGGCGCAATGAATCGGGTCGATTTCCACTGCGGCAGCAATATCAAACCCCGCCTGTTCAAAGCCCAAAGACAAGCCGCCCGCGCCTGCGAAGAGATCAATACCGATGGGGCGGGTTTTCTGGGATTTGTGTGAGGTCATAGCGCGAATGCTAACAAAATAAAGTGGAAGGTCCCCGATTGTTCGATTGCCTTTATAAGGGCATCAATTTCCATAGTAACTTCTCACCCGCCCGTAGCGGCACCAACCGATGCTCGCCAAACCCGACTGAAGCAGGCATCTCCCACTCTTCCTTGCGTAACGTGACCTTGTCCGTATTACGCGGCAGCCCGTAGTAATCCGCCCCATAGAAACTCGCAAACCCTTCCAGCTTGTCCAGCGCCCCCGCGTTTTCGAACGCTTCGGCGTACAACTCGATGGCGGAATGTGCGGAGTAGCATCCGGCGCAGCCGCAGGCGTTCTCTTTGGTGTGTTGGGCGTGCGGGGCGCTGTCGGTGCCGAGGAAGAATTTCTTGCTGCCGCTGGTGGCGGCTTTCACCAGTGCTTCGCGGTGTGTCTCGCGCTTGAGGATCGGCAGGCAGTAGTAATGCGGGCGGATGCCGCCGACCAGCATAACGTTGCGGTTGTAGAGCAGGTGTTGCGGGGTGAGGGTGGCGGCGATGGTGTCGGGCGCGCTGGTCACGAACTCGGCAGCGTCTTTGGTGGTGATGTGCTCGAACACCACGCGCAGGTTAGGCAGGTCTTTCAACAGCGGCTGCATCACGCGCTCGATGAACACGGCTTCGCGGTCGAAGATGTCGATGTCGGGGCTGGTGACTTCGCCGTGCACCAAGAGCGGCATGCCGCAGGCTTGCATGGCTTCCAGTGCGGCGTAGGTCTTGCGCAGGTCGGTCACGCCGGCGTCGGAGTTGGTGGTGGCGCCGGCCGGATACAGCTTCACGGCATGCACCACGCCGCTGGCCTTGGCTCTGCTGATCTCGTCGGCAGAGGTGATGTCGGTCAGATACAGCGTCATCAGCGGCTCGAACTTCATCCCTTGCGGCAACGCCTTGAGGATGCGTTCGCGGTAGGCGACGGCCTGTTCGGTGCTGGTGACCGGCGGGCGCAGGTTGGGCATGACGATGGCGCGGGCGAATTGTCTGCCTGTGTCTGGCAAGACTGAAGCCATCAGCACGGCGTCGCGCAGGTGCAGGTGCCAGTCGTCGGGGCGGGTGAGGGTGAGTTGTTGCATGGGGTATCCCGGCTATCGAGTGATGGCCGGGATTGTAGCGCTTTTACGTTCAGGTCTGATGCGGTGCGTCGGCGCTGACGCCGTGCGCGCGTGACTTGGGAAGAAGCGGTGCACGATGACGAAAAATACCGGCACCATGAACACGGCGAACAGGGTGGCGGTGAGCATGCCGCCGATCACGACGGCACCCATGGCAGCGGTTGGACAAGATCAGCGCCAGCAGAGCGGGGAGATATTTGGAGGCGAAATCATTGCGTACTCGATAAAATCGGATCGAGGTGCGGGGCAGCGGGTTAAGCAAACCCATGCCGAAAAACAAACGCGCGTTTATGAAGATTTAAGCGCGAGCGACTTCTGGTAGAGCGCGTTCTTGTTCTGTCCGGTGATCTGCACGGCGAGTTGCACCGCCTGTTTGAGAGGCAGTTCATTCAGCAGCAATGTGAGTACCCGCTGTGACTCGGCATCAAGCGCCTCGGTATGCTCCGGCGCGCCCGACACCAGCAGCACGAATTCGCCGCGCCGGTTGTTCGCATCGCAGTTCAGCCATTCCAGCGCGTCGCCCAGCTGGCAGCGATGGATGCTCTCGAACAGCTTGGTGAGCTCGCGCGCGAACACGATCTCGCGCTCGTCGCCGAACACGGCCTGCAGGTCGACCGTGCATTCAAGGATGCGGTGCGGTGCTTCATAGAACGCCAGCGTGCAGGTCTGGTTCGCCAGCGATTGCAGGGTGGCACGGCGCGCGGCGGACTTGTTGGGCAGGAAGCCGTAGAACATGAAATGCGGATTGACCAGGCCCGAGGCGGACAGGGCGGTGACTACGGCGGATGCGCCGGGGATGGGGATGACGCGGAATCCGGCCGCGATCACGGCTTCCACCAAAACAGCGCCGGGATCGCTAACCGCAGGGGTGCCGGCATCGGTCACCAGCGCGATACTTTGCCCTTCCTGCAGCAGGGAGACGACCTTGGCGGCCGAGCCGCGTTCGTTGTGCTGGTGCACGGCGAGCAACCTGGCGTCGCTGATACCGTGGTGTTGCAAGAGGTGTTTCGTATTGCGCGTATCCTCGGCCGCGACGAAATCCACGCCGTTCAGGACGTCCAGCGCACGCAGCGTAATGTCACTCAGATTTCCAATCGGGGTGGCGACTACATATAATGCGCACTCGATTCTTTGATTGGTCTTGCTATGCAAACGAGTATCCCCGGATTGAAATGGTTGCGCGGTCTGTTGATCGTCGCACTATACGTGAGCGTGTTTGGCTGCGCCACTCCGCCCCGTTCCGCTGCACCTGCGCCGTCACCCGCTGCAGAGAAGTCGGTCGAAGAAGCGCCGACAGTCGAGACCGGCACTGGCGAAATCGAACCGCCGGTCGTCACACCCATCCTGCCAAGACTCGCCGAGGGTGCGGAGCACCATATCGCTTTGATCCTGCCGTTGCGTTCACCCGTCTATGGCCGCGCGGCGGAGGCGGTGCAACTGGGTTTCCTGGCGGCAGCAGAACAGCAGCCCAATGAATTGCCGGTGCGCATCTATTCCTCCAATGATGAAAAGTTCGAGATCAATGCCTTGTATCGCCAAGCGCTGGAGCAAGGCGCGCTGGCGGTAGCCGGGCCGCTTACGCGCAATGGCGTCGCCGCACTGGCGGAGATGCCCTCGCTGCCGGTGCCGACACTGGCTTTGAATCTGCTGGAGACGGAGCGCAGCGACCAGCTGTATTTCTTCGGCCTGCCGCCGGAGATCGAAGCGCGTCAGGCGGCACAGTGGGCGGCCAGCAACGGTCTGCTCACCGCCACGGTGGTGCGCACCGAAAGCGCCTTGTCCAAACGTCTGGCACAGGCATTCGAGGAAGAGTGGCAGCGTACCGGCGGCGTGCTGTGGCCCGAGATCGTCTACGAAGGCGACCCGAGCGAGATCCGCCTGTTGGGCGGTGAAGCGGGCAGCGTGGTGTTCATGGCGGCAGAGCCGGACAAAGCGCGCCTGATCAGACCTTACATCTTCGCCGATATCCCGGTCTATTCCACTTCGCAGGTATTCACCGGCAACGGCAACAACCTGGTCAATTACGATCTGGGCGAGGTGCGTTTCTACGACATGCCCTGGGTGTTGCAGCCGGATCATCCTGCGGTGATGGTCTACCCGCGTGTGGTGCCCTCCTACAGCATGGATATGGAGCGCCTGTATGCGCTGGGCATCGATGCTTACCGAATGCTGCAGGTGCTGCATCAGCACAATAAGCGCAATGCCCTGCCTTTGGACGGCGTCACCGGCAAGCTGACACTGCAAGGACATGTGGTTAAACGCGAGGGTGTGAAGTCGGTCATGCGCAACGGGCAGGGCATGACGCTGGAAGCCGCGCTGAGAGGGCCGCAACCGCCCGAGCCGACTTCCGTCCCGGAAGAGTGAGTGCATGAAGGCCGGTGCGCAGGCCGAGCAGACCGCTGCACAGTATCTGCAGCGTCAAGGCCTGCAACTGTTGCAATGCAACTACCGCTGCCGTTTCGGCGAGATCGACCTGGTCATGAAAGATCGCGAGTCGCTGGTGTTCGTTGAAGTGCGCCTGCGCAGCCGGTCCGGGTTCGGCGGTGCGGCGGCCAGCATAGACACCCGCAAACAGCACAAGCTCATCCTGGCCGCACAACATTATCTTTCTTCCGTCTCGCCGACACCGATGTGTCGTTTCGATGCCGTACTGCTCAGCTCGGCCGCAGGCACGGAAGGTGTCGAGTGGCTGAAGAATGCGTTCCAGCTTTAGGGTAAAATCCAGCCCATTCATCAACGAGAATCCCAACAAATGACACTCGCTAAACGCGTCAGCAAACATTTCGACGACAGTGCCGAGATCAAGCTGCAGAGCAAAAAAGTTTTGGCCCGACCCATCGCCGATGCCGCACAGGCCATGGTCAACTGCCTGATGCTTGACGGCAAGATCCTGGCCTGCGGCAACGGCGGTTCCGCCGCCGATGCGCAGCACTTCGCCGCCGAGCTGATCAACCGCTTCGAAGTCGAGCGTCCCGGTCTGCCGGCCATCGCACTCACCACCGACAGTTCGGTGCTGACCTCCATCGCCAACGATTACGACTACAAACAGATATTCTCCAAGCAGGTGCGCGCGCTCGGTATGGAAGGTGATGTGCTGCTCGCCATCTCCACCAGCGGCAGCTCGCCCAACGTGTTGGAAGCCATCGAAGCCGCACACGAACGCGGCATGATCGTGGTCGCATTTACCGGGCGCGACGGCGGACAGATGGGCGCGATGCTGCAGGAGGGCGATTTCCACCTGTGCGTGCCGACACAGAGAACCGCGCGCATCCAGGAAGTGCACCTGCTCATGCTGCATTGCCTGTGCGACGTGATCGATCACGTCCTGCTGGGGGGCGAATGATGCGCGGCAGCTGGTTGTCGGTTTCATTGTTTGTGCTCGCATTGTTGCAAGGTTGCGCACAGACGCACGACATCAACGATCCAAAGGTCGAACGGCGCAGCGCGGCCGCCGTGCAGGACGATAGCAACATCGAGTACGCCGCGCGCCAGCGTATCGCCAGCAAATACCGCAGCAACATACAGGTCAACGTTACCTGTTTCAACCGCTTTGCGCTGATTACCGGACAAGTGCCGAATGACTCAACCAAGCGTGACATCGAGCTCATCGTGGGCAGCATCTCCCCTATCAAGGGCATCGCCAATGAATTGCACGTCGGAGGTTCTAACGATAGCGGCGTGCGCCGCAGCGATTCCGGTGTCAGCGGCGATGTGCGCACCCGCTTTCTCGAAGACAAGTCTTTCAATCGCGATCACATCAAGGTCTACACCGAAGAGGGCGTGGTCTACCTGCTGGGCATCGTCACCCGCGCCGAAGCCGATGCGGCCTCCGAGATCGCTGCCACCACGCGCGGCGTGAAAAAAGTGGTGCGTGTGTTCGAGTACATGAACTGATGTATCCCGCACCGGCATTCGAAGCCAAGCTGTGTACGGCCGATGACCTGGCCGCCAAGGTCGCCGCCTTGCCGCGCCCGCTGGTGTTCACCAACGGCTGCTTCGACGTGCTGCATCGCGGCCATGTCACCTATCTGGCGCAGGCGCGCGCGCTGGGCGCCTCGCTCATCGTCGGTGTCAACAGCGATGCCTCGGTGAAACGTCAGGGCAAGGGCGACGACCGTCCGATCAACAACGAGGCCGACCGCATGGCCGTGCTGGCCGCACTGGAGTCGGTGAGTCTGGTGGTGCAGTTCGACGAGGACACACCGCTCAATCTGATTCTCGCCTGCAAACCGGACAAGCTGGTCAAGGGCGGCGACTGGAAACCCGAGAACATCGTCGGCGCGAAAGAGGTGCAGCATTGGGGCGGCAGTGTGCACAGCATCCCCTTCCTGCATGAACGCTCAACTACCGCATTGCTGAAAAAGATACGCTCACTATGACCGCCATCCCGACCGAGATTGTTTTGCACCGGAAATCCAACTCGCTGGAGATCGCTTTTTCCGACGGCGCGCGCTTCAACCTGCCCGCCGAGTTCCTGCGCGTACATTCCCCCTCGGCGGAAGTGCGCGGACACGGCGTCGGGCAGGAGACCTTGCAGGTCGGCAAACGCAATGTCGTACTCAAGGGTCTGGAACCGGCCGGCAGCTACGCGCTGAAGCTGGAATTCGACGACGGCCACGATAGCGGCCTGTTCGACTGGGATCTGCTCTATACGTACGGAAAGAATCAGCAAGGACTGTGGCATGCATATCTGGAAAAGTTGCAGGCAGCGGGCGCATCGCGCGACCCGAAATAGGAGACAGAAGAATGGCGAAAACACATTTCGGTTTTGAGACCGTCGACGAGAACGAGAAGGCGAAGAAAGTCGCCGGTGTGTTCACCTCCGTCGCCAGCAAGTACGACATCATGAACGACCTCATGTCGGTCGGTCTGCACCGCGTATGGAAGCCCTTCGCGGTCGGTCTGGCGAATGTGCACGAAGGCCAGCGTGTGCTGGACGTGGCGGGCGGCTCGGGCGATCTGTCCAAACTGTTCCTGAAGAAGGTCGGCCGTAGCGGTCAGGTCGTCCTCACCGACATCAACAACGCCATGCTGCGCGTCGGCCGCGACCGTATGATAGACAACGGCACACCGACGCCCACCGCGCAATGCGATGCCGAACATCTGCCTTTCCCCGACAACTATTTCGACTGCGTCAGCATCGCCTTCGGCCTGCGCAACGTCACCCACAAGGACGCCGCCCTGCGCGAGATGAAGCGCGTACTCAAACCGGGCGGCCGCGTCATCGTGCTGGAATTCTCCAAGGTCGCCAAACCGCTGGAGAAGATGTATGACCTGTATTCATTCAAGCTGCTGCCCAAGATGGGCGAGCTCATTGCCAACGACGCCGACAGCTACCGCTACCTCGCCGAATCCATCCGCATGCATCCGGGTCAGGAAGAACTGAAGCAGATGATGGTCGATGCCGGACTGGAGCGCGTCGAGTATTTCAATATGACTGGCGGCGTAGTGGCGGTGCACCGGGGTTACAAATTAAACCGGTAACCGCTTGACCGGTGGAGGCATTTGGACTGATAACTATAAACTGTCTTTTAGTGCCTTGTTAAATTCCTTGGCCGCACGTTCTCTCCTTGCAATCTCTTTCGAAGATAGGATTGTTAGCTCTCCCGAGTTAGTCCATTTTTTCATGGTTTCGATTGTGAGCTGCATGCCTGCTGCATCTGTCCACCGATATGTCATTTTGGTGAATTTAGTGCCCGTTTTATTTCGCACAGTTTCTTTTACAGCCAGTGCATTCCCATATTTTTCTGTCAATAATTCAGCTGTTCCTTCGAGCTCCGATGGGGATCCATAAGCAGTAAGCATAATAATGGAGCCATCAGCGCTAACTGTTGCGATGGGGCTATTTAAGTACCCAAAGGAGTAGCCATAAAGTCTGATATTCCCATCATCATCAAACTCACACGTAAAATTCCCATCTTCCCGTGGAACACATAACTTAATTACTTCTTCAGCAACCACGGGTTGGTCAAAAGGGATTATAGTGGACCCATCCGTCAAGACAGAATTCAGTCTAGTTTAAGCTGGTCTG
>WOZO01000107.1 GCA_011620315.1 Sideroxydans sp.
TGCGCTGGGAAGACATGAGTCTTGATCGTGGCGAATGGCGGGTGCCGGACCCGAAAAACAGTGTTCCATATGTCGTTCTCCTCACCCTGGAGGCGGTAGCAATTCTTCGCAGCCGTCAGCCTGCCGATGACGCGGACTCTTCGGAAGGTAAAGCAATCTTTGTGTTTCCTGCCAACAGCAAAACGGGGCATATCGATAAGCCAAAAAAAGGCTGGGCGCGCATCCTGGAACGAGCGGAGATATCTGACCTCCGGGTTCACGATCTACGGCGTTCCCTCGGAAGCTGGCAGGCCAAAGGCGGTGCATCACTGGCCATCATCGGCAAGAGTCTTGGCCACAAGACCGCCGCTGCGACCATGATCTATGCCCGCCTCGACCAGGACCCAGTCAGGGCGTCGGTCGAAAAGGCAACTGCGGCGATGCTAAAAGCAGCAGGTGTCAAGGGCGCTCGCTCCCAGCCTAAAGCGCGCTCACGCGCATCTGCCGCGCGATGACTAACGAAAACACTACCCTGGCCATCGATGCCATCGCCGGGCACATCGCCATCATGCGCGGCCAGCGCGTGATCGTCGATGCCGATCTGGCAGCACTTTACGGTGTGCCGACCAAGCGCCTCAACGAGCAGGTACGGCGCAACGCCGAACGTTTTCCGGAAGACTTCATGTTCCAGCTCGCGCAGGAAGAGTGGGATGCTTTAAGGTCGCAAATTGCGACCTTAAAGACCGGACGCGGTCAACACCGCAAGTACCTGCCTTTCGCCTTCACCGAGCATGGTGCGATCATGGCCGCTACGGTGCTGAATTCACCCCGCGCGGTCGAGGTATCGATCTACGTGGTGCGGGCCTTCGTGCAGTTACGCGAGCTGCTCACTGGTCACAAGGAACTGGCGAAACGTCTAGACCAACTGGAAACTCGCATGGAACGCAAGCTCATCACCCAGGATCAGGCTATCGCTGGCATCCTCGATGCCATCCGCCAGCTTATGGCGCCACCTCCGACACCAAAGAAACGGCCCATCGGCTTCATTACTCCGCAGGACAAGGCGTGAACACAATGAAATGACAGGAAAGGAAATCAGCATGGAACGCAAACCAGGTACGCTGCTTCGCATGAGTGACAAATTGTCACCGGAAGCCAAAGCCGCTTTCGCTGAAATGGATCGGGAGCGAACTGAAGCACACCGTCAACTTCCTGCGATCCGTGCGGCTGGCGTGGAAGCACTCAAGCGTTTGCTCGCTGTCGCCCAAGGCAATAGCGGCCAATGCCGCTATGTCGCCGGGTTTCTGCTTGGCCTGTACAACGGCGACCGGTTCAAGGTTGATCTGACGGATTTTCGCTGCCTTGATCGTAAGATTTTCCAGGATTGCGTGGCGGTGTTGGCGATGGACTATCAACCAGAAAAAGAGGTCCACTGCTACTTCGAGAACGGCGGGAAGATATGGGAGCAACTGGCAAAGGACTGGAATATCCCGGATTACGCTCGCGCCACTTTTGAGGAACAATAAAAAGATAGCCTCCCCAATACTGAATTTTGTCTTGGCCTATATTTGATTGACTATTGGCTTCGTGAATTCAGGAAGTTGATGCGCGAAGGCAATGGCGCCAGCGCATCAACTGAAAAGCTCGCTATGGGAACCAAGCCTGGCTAACTGTAAAGTTTCAGCATCAGGCTTGCAGTAGATCAGCAGCAAGTCGGGTTTGACGTGGCATTCACGATAGCCGGCCCATCCACTCAAGCCATGATCACGATATCGAGCTTCCAGGGGCTGGTCAGTGGCCAGCGCCTGCAGAACAGGCACCAGACTTTCATCAAGCGTCGCCCGGTGTTGTCCTTTTGCTTCGCGCTTGTAATCGCGCCTGAAAGCCGATGGACGTTCAATCGTCCGCATGCAGGTCGGCCATCAGGGCATCAACACTGGCAAAACGCTTACCCTTGCCAGCCTGAAGATCGGCAATGGCCTTCCGTGTTCTGACATTCGGCACCTTCACTTCGAAAGGCAGGCGATGCTCATCGGCGATGCGCATCATCAACAGCCGAATGGCATCGGAGATGGACAAGCCCATCGCTTCCAGCGCATCAGAAGCCCGCTCCTTGGTTGCGGTGTCGATGCGGGCACGGACGTAGGTATCAGCGGTACTCATGGCAATCTCCATAGATCGGTTCTTGAATACGGATTGTAGTCTCAGTGTGACTACAAATCAAACCTTTCAAAACAGGCCCAGTCTGTCCGGGGAGTGGCAATTAGACTGGGTTATCCTTATGGGAATGGGATAGATACGCAATAAAAGATTAGCTACCCAGTGGGTAGCTAATCGTAAACTCGCTCGGGCAGCCACAGTCAATGTTCATGTCCGAAATAAAACAACATTTTTCGGACAATCAAGGCTGTTGCGTGAACATTCAAGCCCCTTGAACATTCGCCCCTTTTTGTTCATAATTGTCACGTGTTCATATTAAATGAACGGACTTACATCATGAACAATATGACTGAAACGGCCCTCCTTGACCTCGGCGTGCAAGCACTCCAGGAACACGGACTGAAGGTGCAAGTACAGAAAGAACCGAAAATCGGCCGCGACCTGCAGGCGGATGCTTGGCTGCGCGTGGGAACCGCAAAGCAGCACACCGACTATGTCGTCGAGGTGAAGCGCACTGTCACGCCAACCACGCTGGGGGCAGTCGTTACCCAATTGCGCCACACCGCCACCATAGCCGGCAGACCACCGCTGCTGGTGACCGGCTACATCACGCCGCCGATGGCGGATCAACTCAAGGGGCTTGACCAGCAGTTTGCCGACGCTGCTGGCAACGCCTACCTCACGGGTCCGGGCGTGCTGGTTTTTGTGACGGGCCGCAAGCCCGAGCAAAATGCCAATGCAGCCCGGCCAGGCCGCGCTTTTGCAACCGCAGGGCTGAAAGTGACGTTCGCCCTGCTCTGCAATCCGGCGCTGGTTACCGCGCCACATCGCGCGAT
Source organism: Sideroxydans sp. (assembly GCA_011620315.1). Classification (GTDB taxonomy): domain Bacteria; phylum Pseudomonadota; class Gammaproteobacteria; order Burkholderiales; family Gallionellaceae; genus Sideroxyarcus. Next base: position 2,976 of record WOZO01000107.1, read on the forward strand.
TGCAACAGCAGCAGACGTAGCGCTGGGCGTCGTTCCCGCCGTATTGAAGGACTTGCAGCAGCTTGGCTACGTGGGCGATCTGAAGGGGAAGCGCGGCACGCGCCGGCTCTTTGACGTTCCGCGTTTGCTGGCGCAGTGGGCCGAAACCTATGCGCACCTGCTGCGGCCACGTACCTTGATCGGCCGCTATTACGTGCCAGCACTGGACGGTTGGAAAGACTGGCCGCTGAAGCAGCAAGACGCGCAGTGGGGCGGAGAACCCGCAGGCGCCCTGCTGACCAAATATCTGCGCCCCGGCGAACTGACGATCTACGCCAAAAAGCTGCCGGGCACGCTGGCCGCTCGGCAGAAGTTCATGAAGGAAGCCGCACCCGGCCACACGGCGGTAGTGGAAGTACGCAAGCAATTCTGGAACTTCCCCGCTGACCCGCGACACCCTGGCCTAGTGCCACCCTTGCTCGTGTATGCAGACCTGCTGGCGACAGGCGACGCACGCTGCATTGAAACTGCGAAAATGATCTATGACGAACATATCGTTCGACTTTTCGCAGAAGACTGAACTCAAGCCGCTGGCGCTTGTGGTGAGTGCGCTGCAATCGGTAGCGCAGCCAGCGGGCATCGATTTCTTTTTGATGGGTGCTGCCGCACGCGACCTGATGCTGCGGTATGCACACAATATCGAGCCAAGCCGCCAAACCGAGGATGTGGATTTCGCGGTCATGCTGCGCGATTGGGAAGCCTTTGCCACGCTGCGCGCGGCCTTGATTGCGAGCGGTGAATTTCACGAACGCCCAGGCCCGGCCACGCATCGCTTGCGCCATCGCAGCGGCTTGCCGCTGGATATCGTGCCTTTCGGTGGCATTGAACGCGCGGATCGGACCATCGCCTGGCCTCCCGATCAAAGCACGGTGTTCGATTGTTTTGGCGCGCGCGAAGCATTCGAGGCGAGCGTATGGGTGCTGCTGCCCGACGACGTGTCGTTGCGCGTCGCGCCAATCCCGGCGCTGGCCCTGCTCAAGATAACGGCATGGCAGGATCGCAAGCTCACTTACCCAGGCCGCGATGCGCCTGACCTGCTGCTGTATCTGCGCAGCTATATGGATTGCGGCAACATGGACCGCGCCGCCAGTGAGAATGGTGATTTGTTCGATGCCGATGACTACGATCATGAAGTGGCCGGCGCACAACTGCTTGGCCGTGACATCGCACGCCTGCTCGATGCACCTGCCATACGCCGTGTACTGGAAATTCTCTGGCCGGAGTCGGATGATCAGGGGCGCTTGCAACTGGCACAACAATCTGGCCTTGATCTCGAACATGCGCGCAGGTTGATCGAAGCAATGTGCAATGAACTTGCTGCTGTCTAGGATGGCAACGTCGCCAGCACATTCTGAGAAAATACCCGGATGACAAGATCAGAACTCGTTGAGCGCCTTTCACGCTACTACCCTTCCCTAACGCATGCAGACATCTCCGCTTCGGTATCGGTCATTCTTGATGCCGTCACCACCGCGCTTGCAAACGGCGACCGGGCCGAGATTCGAGGATTCGGGAGTTTTCGGCTCAATCACAGGCCATCAAGGATTGGACGGAATCCGAAAACAGGTGTGACAGTCAATGTGCCGGCGAAGATCGTGCCGCATTTCAAACCGGGGCTGGAATTGCGTGAACGCGTCAACTTGAGCCTGGAAATAAACAAATGATGATGGACCAACTGATGAGGGTCAAATCCCTCGAAACTTCTGCCAGCAAGAATTTTGAAGAAAAGCGTATTTCCAAGCAGGACAAGGACGATCTCGAAAAAGCAATTGCCAGGGAAGCAAAAAGCGGGTGGCAAGTAAAAGCACGAAGCCATGACTCGGAAGGCGTGCATGGAGTGACGCTGTTCCGGAGATAGCCTCCGAATACTGAATGCTGTCTTGACCGACACTCGATCAGTACCAATTGGCTACCCACTGGGTAGCCAATTGAAAACTCTCGTTGGCACCAGCCTTGGATGTTGATGTCCGAAATAAAACAACATTTTTCGGACAAGGCAGCTTGGTAAACTAACAGCCGTCCCATTGCGCCTGCCGTCAGAGGCACAAAAAAATGCGCCGGCCCCGTGGTCAACGGGATCGACGCATCGTAGGGTTTCATCGAACGATCAGCCCGCCGCCGGCTCCACCATCGCCTGAAGCCGCTCTATCACGCCGGGCTCGACGAAGACGCAGGTTTGATCGGCCGCGATCGGCACATTGAACACGGTGGCGAACGCCTCGCGTTTCAGGTGCGCCAGCCGACCCGTGCGATACGCCTGTTCCGGCTTCAAGCGATCTCCCGGCAAGCCGCTGCGCTCTGGGTCGCATTCGACCATTGCAACAAAGCCATCATCGGACAGCTTCTGGTGTTCAGGGCACAGGCTCCAGCCCGTCGTCGTGTGGTGCTTCATGCTCGCGCACAAGCGCTTGTCGAGCAGAATGCTGCCGGTATCATAGGTGACGCCGCAGACCAGGCAGACGTGTTGTTCCAGTGAAACGTGCGATTTCTCGTTCATGATCATTCTCCGGTTACTCGGGCGGAATTGCCCGGAACCGTTGCCAGCACGGCGCAGCGCAAGCCGTCAGGGGTCGCAGACGGCCGCAGGACGCGAGCACACGCAGTGCGCGCAGCCCTTGACGGCGAGCACGCCGTGGTACGGTGAAGGGAACAGCAAGACCGCCCCATCCATCGCCAACAAAAGCACGGACAGGCAAGCGGAGCGCGCAGGCCCGGCAGATCCATGCAGGGCCGGAGGCGTCAGGGATCAAAGCCGGATGGCCGTGATTCGGCACGAAGCGCGGGGCGTAGCCCACGAGCCCGACGGCGGTACGCCGGGACGCCAGAATGCCGCGATCATGATTCTTCATTGTCCGCTTGCGGTAAACGCTTGAGAAACCTGCTGTGGCGGGCCTTAGCGTAGATCAACCAAATTCGGTGCTGGCGTCAACTTGAAACAAAAAAACGCCCCGCCGCAGCGGGGCGTCCGGGATGCGACGCTCAGTCGCCCTTGCTGCGCGACCAGATCAGATTGTGGACACCGTCCTCGCCCTCGACCATGCGGGCATAGAGGGTGGCCGGGAACGACGGGTCGTCGAGGGTCACCGACAGATAAGGCCGGGGCGGTTCCGCCTTGCTGAGTTTTTTCCACGCCGCGCCGATCTCGAAATTATTGCCGGCGACGATGCGGTAGTCAGGGGCGTTCTCGCTTTCCTTGGGGTTGGGAACCAGTTTGACCTTGACGTTGAGCGTCAGAGTGCGAACCGTGCCGGTGAAGCTGTCTTTCTGTGCAGTGAAGGTGCCGATGTTTGCCATGATGTAAATCTCCTTTCGGTGGTGCAAGGTCGCGCCCATCGCGGCCTTGTCGGTGATCCGAAGGGCGAGGGTCGGGCGGGCTGCATCGCGCAGCGACCGCAACGCAGAGAAGGACCGGGAGGCACGAGAAATTTGACTCGCGAGGAAGCCGCAGGCGGGGAAATTTGTTGGGCCGGACGGTTGCCGCCATGAAGCCCGAGGCGCAGCCGTGCCCTCGCCAGGATTCACGACAAGCCAAGGCCGCTCCTGGGGGCGATCCTCACCGAAAAGCCTCATGGCTCCGGCCCCTGGCACAGGTGCTTCGCGGGTACGCATCCTGTCGCTGGCAAGGTCGGTTCCGTGCACCAAGGATGAACGCCCCATCGCATAGGCACCGGCATGATCGGTGGCGGTGTGGTCGACTGAGCAAGGTGACGGTCAGTCGGTGCCGCCGTCGTTCCTGCCAACCTGACCGCCAGCGTCGGGGACGGCGCGCACAAGCTGGTGCAGCAAGGGTCTGTCGTACCCGGATGGCCCGCCATCGGCGGGGCGTACTTTAGTGCCGTTGACGATTTGGCCTTGGCCGTAAAAGCGCGCGCGGCAATCTTGCCGCGCGCGACGCAAAAAAATGCCCCGGTGGTTTTCCAGCGGGGCATCATGCGCTTGCTGTCGCGTCAGTCCGCAGCTTCGCCTGCCGCTGCTACCGGCGCCGGAGATTGCAACATTGGCTGCAACATCATCGGCAGCCAGCCGCTACCCACCGCCAGCCGTTCGGCCTCGCTGGCAAGGTCGTTCTTCTTGAGCTTGAGTAGCCGCTCTGCATGCTCCGGCGCGAACACCTGCACCGCCTCGATGGCTTTGGCCTTCGACACATGAGCAAAGTAGCCGTCAGCGGTCGGCGTCCACCACGGGTGCATGTCGAGATTGACCGCTTGTGCCAGCGCGGCGGCGGGCTGCTCGTTCTCGCGCGAAGTTACCGCCCCCACGGTGGTCGCTACACACACCGCCAGCAGCGCCAATAATTCCTGCTGCGGCATTGCCAGCAACTCGGCAAACAGCATGTCAGCGTCTTGCGGCAGACGTTCTGCCCAAGCGTGCCGCACCTGTTTCAGGCCGACCAGCGCGGGCGAGTGCGCGATGTCCGGCGCATCCTTATCCAGCCCGTCCTGCGGCGAAGCGCTGATATTGACCGGTGAATGACTCAGGCGGTGACCATCGAATATCACGCGCAGCGCGAGGCAATGCACTACTGCCACCAGCGCGACTTGAGGATGGCGCGCGACTTCTGCTTGCAGCCCTGCTGTGCGATGTGCACTCAAGCGCCGCGCCAGCTTTTCTGAAATGTGCAGCGTGGTGGGTTCCTGCGTCTCGTCTTCCCCGTTGCCGTTCGCTTTCGCTGTCTGCCGTTCCTGTGCCTTCAATGCCTTGGCCTCGGTCTCGTGCATCAAGCCGCGATGGATGGCAATCGCGCCCGCGTGATCGACGGTCACGATAGCCCCGGCCTGCGTCAGCGTTTCAGGTGCAAACACCAGCAGCGATTGCTCGATGGCATCAAGTTCCGCACTGAGCTTGTCGCTTTCCTCATCAAGTGCCTGCGCTTCTGCTTCCTCGATGTCCTCGGCCTCGCTGCCATTGAGCCTATCCTCAATGGCTTGCTGCCGTGCTTCCAGTTTGGCGATGCGTTTGGCCTCGGTTTTGTTGGGCGGGCGGCGGTCACGACGTGCCCGCTCGAACCCATGCAGTTCCGCCGACGTAATGCGCGGCACCACTTCAACCCACGCCCAACCTTCTGCACGAACGCTGTCAGCCACACTGGCGAGCTTGTCCTGCGCCAAGGTGTCCAACAATGACGCATCCATCAGGAACCGCCCTCGCGTATCGTCCGCAAACAAGTCGCGCCGTATCCCACCGCCTGCCGCCTCGTAGGCGTCGATGCCGACGAAGCGCGCCAGCGCATCGCGCGCGCCGTCGATTTCGCGAGCAGTGAGATGTTCGCGCAAGGCCTGCGGGCTGCGTTGCCATTGCGGCGAGTCATAGAAGGCTTCCTCCTGCGCCGCGTGGTCGTCGGTAATGGCAAGTGCCATCAACTGATCGAGCGTCACAGCATCAGCCCGGTAATCCGCCAGCAGACGCGGCGAGACGTTAGCCAGCTTCAAACGTCGCTGCACTACTAAAGGCGTGACGCCGAAGTCAGCGGCGATGTCTTCGATGGGGCGGCCCTCGGCCACCAGTGCGGCGAAGGCCTCGAATTGTTCGCCTGGGTGCATGGCTTCGCGCTGAACGTTTTCAGTCAGGCTCACGGTAAGGGCCGAGGCATCCGGCACCAGCAGGCAAGGGACTTCATAGTCTTTCGCCAAGCGCCGCCGCTTCGCCAGCAACTTCAATGCGGTCAACCGCCGTTTGCCTGCAACCACTTCGTAATGTTCGCCATCGCTTGATGCAATGACAGTGAGGTTCTGCAACAAGCCGACACGGGCAATGCTCGATGCCAGTTCGGGAATCGACGTGCCGCCGCTCTTGCGCACGTTGCGCGCCGAAGGCCGCAACTGCGACAGCGAGATCAGCAACAACTCCTGCGCCGCCACCGCAGCCGCTTGCAGGGCATGGGTTTCTGAAAGGTTAACGGTATTCATGGTGATACTCCTGTTCTATGGAAAATGAAATAAAAAAACTGAAACAGAAAATCTCGCGGGTGATTCATGACTTTGGTATCTGCATGCGCGCCCTCCTGTGGTGGTTAAAAAAAGTCGACCGGATTCCAAGATTCGGAGCCCGCCGTTGATGTGGTTTTGTTCGCCGTAGTGACCGGGATTGGTTGCCTGGTTCGTCACGCATCGCCGTCTTTCCTGAGTTCATCGCCCGCGAACAACCGGGCCGGTGGGGACTGGCGGTCAAGGAGGAAGCGCAGGGAGTGGTGCGGCCCGCAGCGCAGCGAGGACACGGCCCTGCGCGCCTTGACGGACAGGCA
>WOZO01000229.1 GCA_011620315.1 Sideroxydans sp.
TGAGAGGATGCGGATTTACTGAATCGAATTTACAGCAGATTTTGGACTTGACCGTGTATCGTAATGGACGTGGCTACACATTTGAAAGACTGAGAGCCAAGGTGCTATTCAACGACATGCTGCAAAAGCGAGTTCCTATCCAAGAGAGGGTGCGCGTCAAGAAGAAGCAGAAGTTTGATGAGGTCGGGATGGCGCGTTACATGTGCCTAGCGGATTCTTTCGATGATAACTACGAAACTAAGATTCAAACCCGGCAAGGAAACCTTGGAACCGATCTACCCACATTGCTCGACCTTCTCAACAAAGAACAGTTTTAACGCCCACCCACCGGAAAATCCGGATACCCCATTAACTTTAATTTCTATTTCAACTGGAAGACTTATGAGCGATTTACCAAAATGTCCCCAATGCGGTTCCGAATACACCTACGAAGACGGCGACAACTTCGTCTGCCCCGAGTGCGCGCACGAATGGCCCAAGGCTGCGGCCGAGACGGTTGAAGAAGTGAAGGTATTCAAGGACGCTTTCGGCACAGTTTTGAATGACGGCGACACGGTCACTGTGATCAAGGATCTGAAGGTCAAGGGTTCCTCTTCGGTGGTGAAAGTCGGCACCAAAGTGAAGAACATCCGCCTGGTGGATGGCGATCACGACATCGACTGCAAGATCGACGGCATCGGCGCGATGCAGTTGAAGACAGAGTTCGTGAAGAAGGCTTGAATCTATCGAGCCGTTCTCCCTTCGATACGCGCCGAGGTCCGGCGCACTCAGGGCGAACGGCGGTCAGGAGAAGATAATGAGCGGCTGGGGTTGTCCGCAAGAGGTCGACGGCAAGTGCCAGAAGGTGCTGAACCTGCCGTGCGACATCGGCATGAAAGGCTGTGTGCTGGCGGGGCGTTTCCGTTTCGCCGATCCGAGCAAGAACCGCACACGCAAAAAGGTGCAGGACGATACGCCAGCGCCGGCCTCGAACGACAAGGAATGATGATGAGGTTCGCGTCCGGCTTGTTCCTGCTTTGCGCGGTCGCGCAGGTGCAGGCAGCCGACTTGCTGCGGCCCGATCACATTGTCGTCGTGATCGAAGAGAACAAATCCTGGTCGCAGATCATCGGCAATCCGGATGCACCTTATATCAACGCGCTGGCGCAACGCGGCGCGCTGTTCACCGATTCGCACGGCATCACCCATCCCAGTCAGCCCAACTATCTGGCCTTGTTCACCGGCAGCACACGCGGCATCGGCAGCAACACCTGCCCGCTAGATCTGTCCGGCGAAAATCTCGCCAGTACGCTGCTGGCAAAAGGGCTGGGGTTCATCAGTTATTCTGAATCGATGCCGAAAGCCAGCTACCCGGGGTGCCGCTACGGGCCGTATATGCGCAAACACAATCCGGTGGCGAACTGGCAGGCGCTGGCGTCAGTGAATCAACCGCTGACCGCTTGGCCACGGGACTTCGCCTTGTTGCCCGATGTGGCATGGGTGATACCGGATCAGCGCAACGACATGCACGATGGCAGCATCGCGCAGGGCGATACCTGGTTGAAACAGAACATCGAGGGTTATACGCGATGGGCGATGGACAACAACAGCCTGCTCATCGTCACCTTCGACGAGGACGATGGATCGGAAGGTAATCGCATCGTTACGCTGTTCGTCGGACCCATGGTCAAGCCGGGGAAGTATGCGCAGCGTATCGATCACTACAGCGTGCTGCGCACCATCCTGCAGATGCACGGGCTGCCCGGCATGAACGAGAGTGCCCGCGCGGAACCGATCAGCAACATTTGGCGTTAGGGTGTTTCCATAAATTCAAAGTTCTAAGCAAGACAAGGCGCGAACGAAAAATCGCGACGCAGCATATGCCTGATATGTAAGGAGAGATTTTTCGTGAGCAACGCAGTATTGCGACGCAAACGAAGTTTCAGTGAAGACTGACCTTCAGGTTATGTCGCAACTAAATTTGGATTTATAGAAGTGCCCGTTAGCCTTACTCGCCGTCCCCGTCCAACCCCAGTTCCTGGATCTTGCGCGTCAGCGTGTTGCGGCCCATGCCGAGCAGTGTGGAAGCCTCGATGCGACGCCCGACGGTGTGTTGCAAAGCTTGTGTGATCAGGGTGCGCTCGAATTCCTTGGTGAGCGTGTCGAGTATGTTGGGTTCGCCGCGTTGCAGCATCTGTGCGGCCTGCTGCGCCAGCAAGGTATGCCAATCACCGCCTGCGGAAGCGGCCGGTGAAGACTCGCGCCATTCCGCGGGCAGATCGGCGATCTCCACTTGCTGGGTCGGTGTCATCACCGTGAGCCAGTGACACAGGTTCTCCAGTTGCCGCACGTTGCCGGGGATGTCCTGCGCGGAGAGGAAGGTCAGCGCGGCCTCGCTCAATACCTTCTGTTCCCCGCCCAACTCCTTCGCACTCTTCTGCAGGAAGTATTTCGCCAGCAGCGGGATGTCCTCGCGGCGTTCGCGCAACGGCGGCAGGCGCAGGCGGATCACGTTCAAACGGTGGAACAAGTCTTCGCGGAACAGGCCCTGCTTCACGCGCTCGTTCAGGTTCTGGTGGGTGGCGGCGATGATGCGCACGTTAGCCTTGATCGGCTGGTGGCCGCCGACACGGTAGTAGTTGCCGTCCGACAGCACGCGCAGCAAACGCGTCTGCAACTCGGCCGGCATGTCGCCGATCTCGTCGAGGAACAGCGTGCCACCTTCTGCCTGTTCGAAGCGACCGTGGCGGGTGGTGTTGGCGCCGGTGAACGCACCCTTTTCATGGCCGAACAATTCCGATTCCAGCAGGTCCTTGGGGATGGCGGCGGTGTTGATCGCGACGAAGGGCTTGTCGGCACGCAGGCTGTGCCGGTGCAGTGCCTGCGCCACCAGCTCCTTGCCGGTACCGGATTCGCCGGTGATGAGCACGGTGGCATTGGATTGGGCGAGGCGGCCGATGGCGCGGAACACCTCCTGCATCGACGGCGCATGGCCGAGGATGTCCGGCGCTTCGGTGCTCTCCACGCCGTTGCTCTGCTTGCGCTGGCTCTGCGCCAGCGCGCGGCGGATCAATTCGACAGCATGGTTCACATCGAAGGGCTTGGGCAGATACTCGAACGCACCGCCCTGGAACGACGACACCGCGCTTTCCAGATCGGAATATGCCGTCATGATGATCACCGGCAGCGCGGGGTATTCGTTGCGCAGCGTCTGCAACAGGTCGAGACCGGAGCTGCCCGGCATGCGGATATCGCTGATCACCATCTGCGGCAGGCTGTGCGGCAGCTCCGCCAGCGCCTCGTCGGCCGAGGCGAAACTCTTGTATTCGATCTCCTCACGCGCCAGTGCCTTTTCCAGCACCCAGCGGATGGAACGGTCGTCGTCGATGATCCAGACAGGTTTGCTCATATTGTTATTTTTCCATGGAAGTGAGCGGCAGCATCACCGTGAAGCAGGTCCGCCCCGGTTCGCTGTCGAATTCGATGCTGCCCTGATGCTGGCTGACGAAGTCCTGCGCCAGCGTCAGCCCCAGGCCGTGCCCGTCGGCCCGTCCCGAGACGAGCGGATAGAAGATCTTGTCCTGCAGGTGATGCGGGATGCCGGGGCCGTCGTCGATGATCTGCACCGAGATGGCCAGCCGGTGGCGCTTCTTCATCAGCGTGACCTGACGTGAGATGCGCGTGCGCAGGATGATCGTCCCTTCGCCCTGCATCGCCTGCGCGGCATTGCGCACGATGTTCAGGATCACCTGGATCAACAGCGCCTTGTCGCCGTCGAGGTCGGGCAGACTCAAGTCGTAGTCGCGCTGGATGTGCAGACTCTCCGGCAGTTCTGCCATCACCACACTGCGTACCCGCTCCAGTACCTCGTGGATATTCAGCGCACTGAAATGGGGCGTGTGCTGCGGGGTGAGCAGATTCTCCATCAGCGAACGCAAACGGTCCGCCTCCTGGATCACCACCTGCGTGTATTCGCGCAGCGCGGGTTTCTCCAGCTCCTGTTCCAGCAGTTGCGCGGCACCGCGGATGCCACCCAGCGGGTTCTTGATCTCATGCGCCAGATTGCGCAACAGCATGCGATTGGCCTGCGTCTGGTCGAGCATCTGCTCCTCGCGCGCCAGCTTGAGAGGTCGCTCGATGGCGTGGAACTCCAGCAGCAGCGCGTAGTGCGGCATCTGCAAGGTATTGATGGTGCAACTCAGATGCAGTTTCTGGCTGTGGGTGTGCGTGCCCAGCAGCAGGTCGTGTTCGATGTGCGCCGCACGGTTGGCCAGCGCGGACTGGATCGCGCCGAACAACTGCTCGGTATGGGTGAAGGCGAATTGCAGCGGATGGCCGACAAGGTTGCTGTGGCTCACCGCGAACAGATGTTCTGCCGCCGGATTCAGATACGCGATGCGCGACTGGTCGTCGAGCAGCATCACGGCTGTCGACAGGAAGTCCAGTGTGGGGAGCGGGGCGCTGGTCATGTCGATCTAAAGAGCAGAAAACATGCCAGCGTCAGATCACTTGAGATTATCGATCTCGGTCTGTATCGCCCGGAGATTGTTCTCGTGCATGCGGACGTTCTCCTGGGCGGCTTGCACGGTCTCTTCGTACTTCGCCATGTTGCGGTAGGTCTTGCCATCCGCCGCGGTATAGACCTGCGGCGTGTCTTCGGCCACCTTCAATTGCGTGCGTGCCTCTTCAAGTGCCTGCTGCTCGCTGGCCAGCTCGTCTTCGAGGATGCGCAGGCGCTTGTCGTCACGACGCTGTTGCGTAGCCTTGTCCACGCGCGGGAATGCCGATTCTTCGCTGCTACGTTTCGATTCGTTGCTGCGCGGGGCCGGCATTCTGGGTGCAGGAACCGTCGGCAAAGGCTCCAGCTTCAGTTTCTGCGCGCCCTTGATCGGCTCGCTGGAATAGGTGACGCGACCTTCCTTGTCCACGCGCTTGTAGATCTCCGCGTGGGCGGCGGTGCTGGCTGTGAACACGGCGCACAACAGCAGCATGCGGATTGGCTTCATGGTGTGTCCTCGGGATTCGATGGGGGGAGTATAGGGTAAGGATTCGGGTGAGACAAACCGCCACCCAAAAACAAACGGGGCCGCAAGGGCCCCGTTGTTTGCAGCAAGTCGCGAACGACTTAGATGCTGTAGTACATGTCGAACTCGACCGGGTGAGTGGTCATACGGATCTTGTTCACTTCGTCCATCTTCAACGCGATGAATGCGTCGATGAAGTCGCTGGAGAACACACCGCCACGGGTCAGGAACTCGCGGTCCTTGTCCAGTGCTGCCAATGCCTCGTCCAGACCGGCTGCGACGGTCGGGATCTTTGCATCTTCTTCCGGCGGCAGGTCGTACAGGTTCTTGTCAGCAGGATCTCCGGGGTGGATCTTGTTCTGGATGCCGTCCAGGCCAGCCATCATCAATGCTGCGAAGCACAGGTACGGGTTCGCTGTCGGATCCGGGAAGCGGGTCTCGATACGGCGAGCCTTGTCGCTGGCAACGTGCGGGATGCGGATGGAAGCGGAACGGTTCTTGGCAGAGTAAGCCATCTTCACCGGTGCTTCGTAGTGCGGAACCAGACGCTTGTAGGAGTTGGTCGACGGGTTGCAGATCGCGTTCAGTGCCTTGGCGTGCTTGATAACACCGCCGAGGTAGTACAGTGCTGTCTCGGACAGACCGGCATAGCCGTTGCCGGCGAAGGTGTTCTTGCCGTCTTTCCAGATCGACTGATGCACGTGCATGCCGGAACCGTTGTCGCCAACGATAGGCTTGGGCATGAAGGTCGCGGTCTTGCCGTACTGGTGCGCAACGTTGTGCACGATGTACTTCAGAGTCTGGGTTTGGTCGGCGCGCTTCACCAGTGTTGCGAACTTGGTGCCGATCTCGCACTGGCCGGCAGTCGCCACTTCGTGGTGGTGCACTTCGACGGGGATGCCGGCTTCTTCCAGCAACAGACACATCTGTGCGCGGATGTCGTTCAGGCTGTCGACCGGAGGAACCGGGAAGTAGCCGCCCTTCACCATCGGACGGTGGCCGGTGTTGCCGCCTTCGAACTTCTCGCCGGTAGACCATGCAGCTTCTTCCGAATTGATCTTCAGGAAACAACCGGACATATCAACGTTCCACTCCACGGAGTCGAAGATGAAGAATTCCGGTTCCGGACCGAAGTAGGCGGTGTCGCCGATGCCGGTGGACTTCAGATAGGCCTCAGCGCGCTTGGCGATGGAACGCGGATCGCGGTCATAGCCCTTGCCGTCGGTCGGCTCGATCACGTCACAAGTGATGATCAGGGTCGGCTCGTCGAAGAACGGGTCAACGTAAGCGGAATCCGGATCCAGCATCAGTAGCATGTCGGAAGCCTGGATGCCCTTCCAGCCGGCGATGGAAGAACCGTCGAAGGCGTGACCTTCTTCGAACTTGCTCTCGTCCACGGCGCTGACCGGCACGCCAACGTGCTGCTCTTTACCGCGTGTATCTGTGAAACGAAGGTCGACGAATTTGATGCCTTGTTCTTTGATCAGCTTCAGAACGTCGGCGGCTGTTTTGGACATACTCGAATCTCCCAGGAAATTAAAAACAAAAGTCAGTAAGGCGAACCGTTTGATTGGTACGGGTCGAAAAAAAGCAGAAACTGTGCCATCGCCGGATATCCAGTCAGGCGAGCATTGTGCCATATCTAAGCTGAAATAGCGGGTGTCGTACGCGCCCAAAATTGGGGCAAATCAAACCATGAACGCACTATTTTGGTGCGGCATTCTGGAATACGGCGATGCGCTTGAAATAGGGATCGTCGCCGACAATGGCGTTGCACTTTGCCTGCAGTCCCGCCGTATCCGCCGCCGCCGTCAGCAGCAATTCCGCTTCGATCTTGCCGCTGAGGTAATGCAACACGATATGCGCGTCCGCAGGCAATTCCTGACCAAGCCGCTTTTGCAGATGCACCAACAAAAGGTATCTTTGCGGCGTATGCGCGTTCGGTTTGGAATGAACATCATCTTCCGGATCGATGTGTACCATCACATCCATCACATGATGGCTTTTGAGCACGGCAGCGCGCGCCGCCTCGGCGATGTAATGGCCTTCCGATACACTGATGAAAGGATCGACCATGACGTGCGCATCGACCAGCGCGTTATCGGCCATCTTGCGCGTGCGCAGATCATGCAAGCCCAACACACCCGGTACTGACTTGAGCGTGTTGCGGATCGCGCGTACTTCCTCCTGTTCCAGGCCGGTATCCACCAGCTCCAGCATCGCATCGCGCGCGAACTGGAAACCCATGTAAGCGATCATCACGCCCACCACCGCCGCAGCGATCAGATCGAGGAAGGTGTAGCCCAGCAGGTTGCCCGAGATACCCACGATGACCACCAGCGAAGACGCTGCATCGGAACGCGCATGCCAGGCGTTCGCCACCAGCATCTGCGAACGCACGCGCTTCGCCACTGCCAGCATGTAACGGAACATCCCCTCTTTGGCGACCAGCGCCAGGATTGCCACCCACAGCGTGACGGGATGCACTGCCTGTACATGCTCCGGATGCTGCAGCCGCGCACCGGCAGCGATCAGTAACCCGATACCGAGTACCGACAGACTTGTGCCGAGGATCAAGGAAGCAGCGGTCTCTATACGCGCGTGACCGTAAGGGTGATTGGCATCCGCATGCTTGTTGCCATGACGGTTGGCGAACAGCACCAGCACATCAGCTACCAGATCCGAAAAGGAATGCAGGCCATCGGCCATCAATGACTGTGACTTGCCGAAGAAGCCTGCCACCACTTGCACGATGCTCAATATCAGATTGACGAGGATGCTGACCCAGGTGCTCTTGCGCGCGGCCGCGAAGCGCTCGGGATGAGCAGGCTCGAATGCAGCCGCCTTGTCGTGACCATGTGCATGCGTGTGATTTTTCATTGCTGTTGGGATAGTATGCAGAAGAGGGCGCAGGATAACATTTCGCGCACCGAACCTTAATATCGAAGAAAGCGCATCATGGGAAAAATCACTGAAATATTGACCACGGCACAGAACCGGGCAAAGGACCTGGGCCTGCCGTACGAGGGGGCACTCACACCTGAAGAAGCCAACACCATCTGGCAAAGCGCACCCGGCGCCAAACTGGTCGACGTGCGCACCCGCGCCGAGATCGACTGGGTCGGCAAAGTGCCGGGCGCGGTCGAGATCGAATGGTTGGGCTATCCCGGCATGAAGCCCAACCCCAACTTCATGGCCTCGCTGCAACAGCAAGTGGACAAGGAATCGCTGGTGCTCTTCCTGTGCCGCACCGGTCAGCGTTCACACGCTGCCGCTGTACTTGCCACGCAGAACGGCTATGCCGATTGCTACAACATCCTTGAAGGCTTCGAAGGCGACAAGAACAGCAACAACCAGCGCAGCAAGTTGAACGGTTGGCGTGCAAAAGACCTGCCTTGGGAACAAGCTTAAGGCAACACTGATTAAGTCGTCATTCCCGCAAAAGCGGGAATCCAGTTTGATGATTTAACAGGGTTCTCGCATTCATCCCTCTCCCGCTTGCGACAGATGTAAAGCCCTTCTCCCGCCGGGAGAAGGGTGGGGATGAGGGAAGCTTCGTGATTGACTGCAAGATAGAGAATTGAAAAGCCCGCGCAAGCGGGCTTTTTTACGGATGCGACCAGCTCACCGCCCCGGTGTAAGCCGTGCCCAGCACGATCAAACCGAACACGATGCGATACCAGGCGAACACCACAAAGGTATGGTTCGAGATGAACTTGATGAAACCGCGCACCGCCCACATCGCCGCAATGAACGAACACACGAAACCCACCGCGAACACCGGAATGTCGGCCGCATGCAGCAGCGACCAGTTCTTGTACAAGTCATAAGCCGTCGCCGCGAACATGGTGGGGATCGCCAGGAAGAACGAGAACTCCGCCGCTGTCTTGCGTGAAAGACCGAAGATCAAACCGCCCATGATGGTCGCCCCCGAACGTGACGTACCGGGGATCATCGCCAGCGCCTGCGCAAAGCCCACCTTCAGCGCATCCGGCCAGCGCATCTCATCCACCGAATTCAAACGCGGATGATAGTTGCGCTTCTCCACATACAGAATGACCAAGCCGCCCACGATCAGCGCCGTCGCCACCGTGATCGGATTGAACAGCAACGCCTTGATGGTCGAATGGAACATCAAGCCCAACACCGCCGCCGGCAGGAACGCCACGAACAACAAGCCCACGAAACGCTGCTCGACCGGATCAGTCTTGATGCCGCGCACCGTGCGCATCAACCGCTCGCGATAATCC
>WOZO01000133.1 GCA_011620315.1 Sideroxydans sp.
TTCGCTTCGGACTACAGCTTAATCTACTGTCTCAAATTCGGGGGCCACTATACCCGGCAAGGGAACCTTGGAACCGGTCTACCCACATTGCTCGACCTTCTCAACAAAGATCAGTTTTAACGATCACCCACCGGAAAATCCGGATACCCGTTAAAATCTATCTCGCGGTATTCCACTTTTACCACCACCAGTTCTTCCACACCGTCCGGCAGCGGCAACATCACCACATCGTCCTCGCGCGCCTTGAGCAGCACGCGCGCCAACGGCGACACCCAGCTGACATGCCCCTTGCCCGCGTTCGCCTCTTCGATGCCGACGATGCTGTAGGTACGCTCGTTGCCATCCCCATGACAGACGGTCACCGTCGCGCCAAAGAACACTTGCTCGCAGCCCTGGCGTTGCGCAGGATCGACGACCTCCGAGTTTTCCATACGCTTGGCGAGAAAACGCAAACGGCGGTCGATCTCGCGCAAGCGTCTCTTGCCATAGATGTAATCGCCATTCTCGGAACGGTCGCCGTTGCCTGCCGCCCACGAGACAGTCTGCACCACGGACGGACGTTCCACATCCAGCAGATGCATGTATTCATCCTTGAGGCGGCGGTAGCCCGCCGGGGTCATGTAGTTCTTGCTGCCGGCCGGCAGCGACGGCAACGATATGGGATCGTCATCGTCTTCGTCGTCCGATTCTTTGGTAAAGGCTTTGCTCATTTATCGGGCTAAAACTGTTCTGTTCGATTCAGGAGCGGCATTTTACACCCCGCCCGCGCCAAGGCTTTCCCATCTTCAAACAGGCATCCTTGCAGGTACATCAGCAGAAATAATTCAGGCAAAAAACAGCCCCGTTCTCCGGTACTGCTGATCCGGATCGGGGGCCGAAGAGGGGGATCGAACAGAAAGGGTTAGCGGATATTCAGGATGCTTTGCATATTGTTTTCAAGATCGTTCACCATCACCCATTCGCTCGCGCCCGCATTGCGCACACGCGCCTCCCAGTGCTTGAGCCGCGCCAGATACTGGCGCGGGTCGGCATTGTCGGAACCAAGCTTGGTCACGTTCAAGGCCACGATGCGGATGCCGTCGAGATGGATAGGGAAATCGCGCTGGGTACCCTCACCCAGCTCTTCCTGCATGTCGGAAAAGATGACGATGGTCTTGGTGCCCGCGCGCGTTTCGTTCAGATATTCCGCCCCCTGTATCAAGCCGCCGGTGATGTCGGTGTAGGCACTGCCTTTGACGCTATTGGAGAACGCCTCGATCTTGGCTTTGAAAGCGCGCTTCTGCGCGGTCGCCTGCGTGGGGCGCGTATCGAAAGTGACGCGGGAGATGATGTCCTTTTCGGTGAAGCTGCGCGTTTCCACTTTTGCCACCGCCATCGAATCGCCGGGGTTGAGCGTCGCCAGCAGGTAGTTGATGATCTTGCTGGCCTTGTTCATCTCCTGCGCATAGGTGCCGGATGTATCGACCAGCATGTACACCGCCTGGCTGTGCACCCTACTGTCGCTGCACGAACTCATCATCAATGCGGCCCCCAACAACATAAACATCCTCATTCGGTTTGTCATGGAACACCTCACTTTACGGCAGCCGGCGCGGCAGCATGGTTGCGGAATCCCGCCACCCAGCGTTCGATCTTGAGCGGGATGACGATGGGGATGTCGTAGACCAGTTCCAGCACCTTCGCCAAGCGCTTGAACAGCACGCTGGCGAAACGCAGTGCCACGGCGATGCCGCGCATGCCTTGCACCAGCACCACGCCGATCACGGTGCGCAATGAATACACCACGCTCTCCAGCGGAATGGCGACGAAGGCCAGCGCGAACGGCAGCACGAAGCCCATGATCATCTGTCCCGCCATCGGCACGTTGCTCAGCCAGCTATCCGACACCGGCGGTGCGGCCGATGCGAGGTCGCGCATCAGCATCTCCTTGTCCGCCACCAGCATGTCGCGCATCAGCGCCAACGAGGATTCGATACCGGCCAGGATCACCAGAAAGATCAGCGAGGCCAGCATCAGGCGATGGCGCATCTTGTCGTCCATGCTGGCGATGCGCGGGAACAGTTGCGTGATGCGCAGCGACTCCAGCAGGAACAATCCCATCGATGCTTCCATCAGGATGATGACCAGTGCCGCCACATCCGAGGTCTTCAAGCTGTCGGTGATGTAATCGCTGGCACCCACCATCTCGGACATGGGCAGCGCGATCAGTTTGTAGTTGACGAAGGCACCGCCCAGCGCGACCACCATCACCAGCGCGGCAATCGCCAGTTGTACGAAGGCGGAGACGGTCAGCGCGTGCTCGGTCTTGTCGTTCCTGGCGCGAAGAGATTCAAACTTGCTCATGTGGCCGTCGATCAGGCGGGCGTTGCCGTGCAGTGTGACCATCTTCTTGTCGATGTCGCCCAGCATCTTGTCCACCGAGCGCCAAGCCGGTTGCATGCCTTTCAGTATCTTGTGACGGTCTTCGTACGAGTGGCGGTATTCGCCCACGGTCTTGTCGTGGATCTTGTGGATGGACTTGTTCAGTTCCTCCAGCAATTTGCGCGGCATATCCCCGCCCGATTTGATCTGCGACACCGACTCGATGGCATCCACCCACTCCGGCGGCGGCGGCGGCACTTCACCGCACTTGTGATAATCCTCCTCGATGCGCGTCACCTCTTCCAGCAGTTTGCGCTGCAGGGCCGGATAGTCCTGCATGTCCTTGCGCACGATGTCGCCGACGCGGGCGAACTCGCGGTCGATCAGCAGCGCGGCACTCTCTTCACCGTGCGCCAGCAATACCGAACGATTGCGCTGCTGCAGTTTCTCGGCGGCCAGGAAAAGCCAGCGCGACAGGAAGCGGCTGGTCTGCGTGAACAGATTGCACAGGGAATGGATCACCAGATGCATCGGCTCGCGTGCCGCGTACAGGAACAACAACACCAGCACGCCGAGTACAAAGATCGACAGCGCAACGCTGTCAGGCCAAAACAACCACGAATGCCAGTCATTCATTTGCAGCCTTCCTTTCGTTTTGTTCGCATTTGCCTTGCCTCTGCCAAGGAGTGGAAACGGAAACTTTCTGCTCGCGGACGTAAATTACTCTGCGCCGTGACCATGAAACGGCGCAATACCGTTCGCACCGCGAGCGCCTACCGTTCATCTGCGGCAAGTTCTCTCTATCGCTTGAAATATTCATGCAAGCACTTGGAGAAGATAGAAAGATTCTCTGCGATAAGTTTCGCCTGTGCGCGAATGCCGGAAACAAAAAAACCACCTCGAAGGTGGTTTTTTTGCATCACGCTTGCGAGTGATCGTGTCGGCGTTACAACTTCCCTAAAACGGAATATCGTCGTCAAAGTTATCGAAGTTGCTCTTCGCCGCAGGGGCGGCAGCCGGACGTGCTGCCGGTGCGCTGCGCGCCGGTGCGGAAGAACCGCCTTCGTCCATCACTTCGAAGCTGCCACCACCGGTGGACTTGCTGCCCAGCATCTTCATCTCGTTGACAACGATCTCGCTGATATAACGATCCTTGCCTTCCTTATCCTGGTATTTTCGGTTCTGGATGCGGCCTTCGACGTAAATCATGGAACCCTTCTTCAGGTATTCGCCGGCGATCTCGGCCAGACGGCGATAGAACACCAGATTGTGCCACTCGGTGCGTTCCTGCTTCTCGCCGCTCTTGTCTTTGTAGGTTTCGGAAGTTGCCAGCGAGACATTGGTCACCGCTTCACCGCTGGTCATGTAACGGGTCTCAGGGTCTTTGCCCAGACGTCCCACCAGAATTGCCTTATTCACTGACATCTCATGCTCCCTTAATAGTATTTACGTTTCTCATGATCGCCCCCGCTCCCTCCGGGGGAGGGGTGGTGTGGGGGAACCCACTATGCACCACACTCAACCAACTGTTCTACCGCGTCTTCGTCGAATCCGCCCATTTCCACTTTGATGCAGGCGATCTGCTCGCTCGCCACCACCAGCACCTCGCGCACACCGCGCAATTGTGCCAGAGACTGCCGCAATTCGCTTGCCGCCGCTTCATCCATCTTTGGCAGATGAAACATCTTCGTCATCAGCGGCTCGGGCGCGCGCATGCCGGACGCTACCACCAGCCACAACAACAACATCACTACTGCAAAGATCAACACCGCGTTGCCGCCAAACAGCTGCATCAGCAAGCCGCCCATGGCCGAGCCGAAGAACGCGCCGAGGAACTGCACGCTGCTGAAAACGCCCATCGCCGTGCCTTTGGACGCCAGCGGCGCTATCTTGCTGACGATGGAAGGCTGCGTCGCTTCCAGCACGTTGAACGCGGTGAAGAACACCAGCAGCGTGAGCGCCATGCCCCACAGGCTATCCTGCAGGAACAGGATACCCAACTGCGCCAGCGCCGCCAGACCGATGGCCGCCATGAACACCTGTTTCAGTTTTGCTTTTTTCTCCGCGATGATGATGGGCGGCACCATCAGCACGAAAGCGAGCAGCATCACCGGCAGATACACCTGCCACTGGTGCTGCGCATCCAGTCCGTCCGCGCGCAGAATGAACGGCACCTGCATGAACACCGACATCAATATCGCATGCAAAGTGAACACACCGAAATCCATGCGCAGCAGGTCGGCGTTGCGCAACACCTCTTTCAGTTTGCTGGTGTTCGCCTCGGTATCGGAATGGAAACGCGTGATGCGCGGCTGCGGGATGTACCACAACACCATCGCAATGGACACGAAGGCCAGCACACCGGTCAGCCCGAACATGCCCGACATGCCGATGGTCTTGTACAGCAACGGCGACAACACCATCGATAGCGAGAACGTCACGCCTATGGTCATGCCTATCATCGCCATCGCCTTGGTGCGGTGTTCTTCGCGCGTCAGATCGGCCGTCAGCGCCATCACCGCCGCATTGATCGCCCCCGCGCCCTGAATAACGCGTCCGGCGATGATCCAGTAGATGTCGTCGGCGGATGACGCGATGAAGCTGCCTGCCGCGAACAGCAACAATCCCGCGATGATGATCGGCTTGCGCCCGTAACGGTCCGACAACCACCCCGCCGGGATCTGCAGGATCGCCTGCGTCAGACCGTAAGCCCCCAGCGCCACCCCGATCAGGAAATGACTCTCCCCGCCCGGCAGTTCCTCGGCATACAAAGCGAAGATAGGAAGAATGATGAACAGGCCCAGCATGCGCAGGCCATAGATGCTGGCGAGGCCGATACTGGCGCGGCGCTCGAACGGTGTCATGGTGGAATCGGAGGCGGACATGAAGCGGAAAATTGGTATTTTCGGAAGGGGCGTATCTTAACAGGTCTGGCTATTCACCCGATAGCCAACGCACCCGCCACAGCCACGAGATTCCCCACTTCTATCTGGCTTCTGCTGTTGGGTAAGCTTCGGTTTTCGCGTATATTGGCGGGTCGTTTTTAATGGTCTGTCGCCTCACATGGAATACATCAAGATCCGCGGTGCCCGCACCCACAATCTCAAGAACATCAGCCTCGATCTGCCGCGCAATCAGTTGGTGGTAATCACCGGCCTTTCCGGTTCGGGCAAGTCTTCACTTGCGTTCGATACGCTGTATGCCGAGGGGCAGCGGCGTTATGTAGAATCGTTATCCGCCTATGCGCGCCAGTTCCTGCAGTTGATGGAGAAGCCGGATGTCGATCTGATCGAGGGACTCTCGCCCGCCATCGCCATCGAGCAGAAGGCGACTTCACACAATCCGCGCTCCACGGTGGGCACGGTGACCGAGATCCACGATTACCTGCGCTTGCTGTTCGCGCGTGCGGGCGATCCGCATTGTCCGGAACACGGCATCGTGTTGCAGGCGCAATCGGTGGGGCAGATGGTGGATACTGTACTGGCATTGCCGGAAGGCACCAAGGTGATGATCCTGTCGCCGGTGATCGTGGAGCGCAAGGGCGAGCAGCTGGATCTGTTCGACGAACTGCGTGCACAGGGCTTCGTGCGGCTGCGCGTGAACGGCAAGGTGTGCGAGATGGATAACCTGCCGAAGCTGGCGAAGAACTCCAAACACACTATCGAGATCGTCGTCGACAGGTTGAAAGTGAACGCTGACATCAAGCAGAGGCTGGCGGAATCGTTCGAGACGGCGTTGCGCCACGCGGACGGTCGCGCACTGGCGGTGGAGATGGATTCCGGCACGGAGCATCTGTTCTCGGCCAAGTTCGCCTGCCCGGTCTGCAACTATTCATTGCAGGAACTGGAGCCGCGTCTGTTCTCGTTCAACAGCCCGATGGGCGCATGCCCGAAGTGCGACGGCTTGGGCGTGATCTCGTTCTTCGATCCGGTGCGCATCGTGGCCTTCCCCAACCTGTCGCTCTCCGGCGGCGCGATCAAGGGCTGGGACAGACGCAACCAGTTCTATTTCCAGATGCTGGACAGTCTGGCCAAGCATTACGACTTCGATCTGGAGCAGTCTTTCGAGAGCCTGCCGGAGAAGATACAGACGGTGGTGCTGTACGGCAGCGGCAGCGACGAGATCGCCTTCACCTATCTGAACGAACGCGGCAAGAAGATGCTGCGCGAGCATGCCTTCGAGGGCATCGTCAACAATCTGGAGCGCCGCTACAAGGAAACGGAATCTCCCACGGTGCGCGAGGAGCTGGCGAAATATCTGAACAGCTGTGCTTGTACCGAATGTAAGGGCACGCGTCTGCGCGAGGAAGCGCGCCATGTGCGCGTGGCAGATCGCACCATCTTCGAGTTGAGTGCATTGCCGCTGAAGCAGGCACTGACTTTCTTCAGCAACGTGACGCTGGCCGGCAACAAACAGGCCATCGCCGAGAAGATCGTGCAGGAGATCGCCAGCCGTCTGACCTTCCTGAACAACGTGGGTCTGGAATATCTTTCCCTGGAACGTTCTGCCGAGACACTCTCCGGAGGCGAGGCGCAGCGTATCCGTTTGGCTTCGCAGATCGGTTCCGGCCTGACCGGGGTGATGTATGTGCTGGACGAGCCTTCGATCGGTCTGCACCAACGCGACAACGACCGCTTGCTGGATACGTTGAAGCGTCTTCGAGATATGGGCAACAGCGTGATCGTGGTGGAGCATGACGAGGATGCGATCCGCACGGCCGATTACGTGGTGGATATGGGGCCGGGCGCTGGCGAGCACGGCGGCATCGTGGTGGCGCAAGGTACGGCGCAGGAAGTGATTGCCAACCCGAATTCGCTGACCGGTGATTATCTGGCAGGACGCCGCCGTATCGAACCGCCGACTTCGTACCGCAAGCCTGATCCTGAACGCAAATTGAAGATCATCGGTGCTTCTGGCAACAATCTGAAAGATGTGACGCTCGACCTGCCGGTGGGGTTGCTGACCTGCGTGGCCGGCGTTTCCGGCTCGGGCAAGTCGACACTCATCAACGACACTTTGTACAACGCGGTGGCGCAGCATCTGTATGGCAGCAATGCCATTCCCGCACCACACCGCGAACTGGAGGGGCTGGAATTCTTCGACAAGGTGATCAGCGTGGACCAATCGCCTATCGGGCGTACACCGCGCTCCAACCCGGCGACCTATACCGGCCTGTTCACGCCTATACGCGATCTGTTCTCCAGCGTG
This sequence comes from Sideroxydans sp., assembly GCA_011620315.1. Classification (GTDB taxonomy): domain Bacteria; phylum Pseudomonadota; class Gammaproteobacteria; order Burkholderiales; family Gallionellaceae; genus Sideroxyarcus. The sequence goes on from WOZO01000133.1 coordinate 7,570, forward strand.
CCGACTTCGCGCGAACGCGGCTACGGCCCTGGACGTTTCTCGTTCAACGTCAAGGGCGGACGCTGCGAGTCGTGCCAGGGCGATGGCGTGATCAAGGTCGAGATGCACTTCCTGCCGGACGTATACGTGCCGTGCGATGTGTGCCACGGCCAGCGCTACAACCGCGAGACTCTGGAGGTGCAATACAAGGGGCAGAACATCCACCAGGTGCTGAACATGACGGTGGAGCACGCGCATGCGTTCTTCAACGCGGTGCCCATCATCGCGCGCAAGCTGAAGACGCTGCTCGACGTCGGTTTGGGCTACATCACATTGGGGCAGAGTGCGACCACACTGTCCGGCGGTGAGGCACAGCGCGTGAAACTGTCGCTGGAGCTATCCAAACGCGACACAGGACGCACGCTGTACATCCTCGACGAGCCGACCACCGGCCTGCACTTCCACGACATCGACATGCTGCTCAAGGTGATCCACACCCTGCGCGATCAGGGCAACACGCTGGTGATCATCGAGCACAATCTGGACGTGATCAAAACTGCGGACTGGGTCATTGACATGGGCCCCGAGGGCGGCGAAGGCGGCGGACGCATCGTTGCGCAAGGCTCGCCCAAGGACATTGCTCGCAACAAAGACAGCGTCACCGGACCATACCTGAAGAAGCTGCTGGAAAAATGACGCTCGCCGAACGACCTTGCCATTAAGGCCGCCGCAAAATAGAAAAGGCCGGGATTACCCGGCCTTTTCTTTACGGCTGCAGCTGAATTTATTCAGCCACTTCCACTGCTTCCACTTCCATCGGACGATCCACCAGCTCGATCAGCGCCATAGGAGCATTGTCGCCCTTACGGAAGCCGAACTTCAGGATGCGGGAGTATCCGCCGTTGCGTGTCGCATAACGTGGGCCAAGCTCGTTGAACAGCTTGGTGACCATCTCGCGGTCACGCAGACGGGCGAACGCCAGACGCTTGTTAGCCAAGCTTGGGTTCTTACCCAGCGTCAGGATCGGCTCTGCCACACGGCGCAGTTCCTTTGCCTTAGGCAGGGTAGTCTTGATGGCTTCGTGACGCAGCAGCGAAACGGTCATGTTGCGCAACATAGCCAGACGGTGGCTGCTGGTGCGGTTGAGTTTTCTAAGTCCTAAACGGTGACGCATGATTTTCCTCTCTTGCTTTCTGACCCGATATCTACCGGGCGAGCTTTATTTCTCGGCCACTGCCGTCCAGTTTTCCAGCTTGATACCCAGCGACAGGTCATGTTCGGCCAGCACTTGCTTGATCTCGTTCAGAGACTTGCGGCCCAGATTCGGGGTGCGCAGCAGGTCGGCTTCGGTGTACTGGATCAGGTCGCCGATGTAATGGATGCTCTGTGCCTTCAAGCAGTTCGAAGAGCGCGGAGTCAGTTCCAGATCATCAACCGGACGCAGCAGCATTGGATCAACCTTCGGCGCAGCAGGCTTCTCGACCGGAGCTGGCGTGCCTTCCAGTGCAGCGAATACGGAGAATTGCTCAACCAGGATACGCGCTGCGTAGCGGATGGCTTCCTCCGGATCGATGGCGCTGTTGGTCTCGATATCGAAAACCAACTTGTCCAGATCGGTACGCTGCTCGACACGGGCGCTTTCGACCGCATAACTCCCGCGCG
>WOZO01000138.1 GCA_011620315.1 Sideroxydans sp.
CTATAACACAGCAGTCAGCAAGGGACAGGTACGCGTATTCGTTATCTGGAATCGTCTGATCCGTCCCGATGGCGTGGAAATCACTCTCGACTCGGGTGCAACGGATGCCTTGGGCCAGGCCGGGTTGCAGGGCGAAACAGACAATCATTTCGCGCAAATCTTCGGCATGTCGGCACTGCTCAGCATCATCGGTGCCGGGGCTGGCACATCAGGCGTGGGTTCAGACAGCAACTACAACTCGGCGGACGCCTATCGCAGCGCCGTGCAACAGAGTTTTGCCCGCACCTCGAATAGCGTACTGGCGCCCTACGCGAACATCCCGCCAACGAATACGGTTCATCAAGGAGAACGGATCAAGGTCTTCCTAAATCGCGATCTGGATTTCTGTCGTTTGCGCGCAGAGACGAATGATCAAGCTGATCTGGTCTTGCCTTAATCAAAGGAGCGACAAGCCATGAATGCAAATGTTCAATCGGCGATGTTCCGCGAACAGCAATCATCCGAATCCGATGAATCAGTCCTGTCAGGGCAACCGGTAAATCGCAGCGATCTAGTACAGGTACCAGGCGGTGCTGCGTTACGCACGCATCTGATGCCGTTGCAGCAGTGGCTTGATGAACCTGACGTGACGGAAATATCCGTCAACGGTGCCCGTGAAATATGGATTGCCAAACAAGGCCAGCCTTATATGGAACGCCATGAAGCGGAAGAACTGACTCACGAAGTTCTACTGGAACTGGCGCAACAGGTGGCGACCAGTACCGAGCAGGAAGTCAGCAAAGAGAAACCTCTCCTTTCTGCGGAGCTTCCCAACGGCTATCGCATCCAGTTTGTACTGCCACCGGCAGCGGGTCGCAACGTCGTACTGTCGATACGCAAACCCGCCGTGCTCAATTTAAGCCTGGATGATTACGACAAGGCCGGTGCATTCACGCTGACCAACCAAATCTCGATGCTGGAGAGAGAAACCGAAAATACGCTGCGTACCGTCTATGCAAATCGTGAGTATGGAAGATTCCTGCGCATCGCCGTCAAGATGCGCAAGAACATCCTGATCTCGGCCGGTACCGATACCGGCAAGACCACGCTGCTCAATGCCATGTTGAAGGAAATCCCCGAACACGAACGACTTGTCATCATTGAAGATGCCCGCGAATTGCGGCCCCCGCAAACCAATGTCGTGAGGCTGTTTTACTCACGCGGTGAGCAAGGCCTGGCACAGGTGACGGCACAGGAACTCTGTGAAGCCACATTGCGGCTGCGGCCCGATCGCATCCTGCTCGGTGAGCTGCGCGGCAAGGAAGCCTTTACCTACCTGCGTACCATCAACAGCGGGCATCCGGGATCAATCACGACCATACATTCCGACAGTCCACGCCTTGCTTTCGAGCAACTGGCGTTGATGGTGATGCAGGGATTTCCGAGCATTGATAAATCGCTGGTCATCGATTACGTGCGCTCGATCATCCCAATCGTGATCCAGCTCAAACGGTCTGAAGGAAAACGGTATATCTCGGAGATTTATTATGCGGATGCCGATACGCCTGTGGTTGCTGTTTAGTTTTACCACTGGTCTCTCGGCCACATCTGCTTTTGGGCAGGTGTCGGCGTACCCGCTTGCCTCCCAAAACTCGATGCGAGTTGATCCGTCTGTACAGCGTGAGCGTGACACCACGCGCATGAGCATCTTGCAGGATGAGCTTGCCAAGGAAACCCGTGAGCTGGGTACTGCCGAGACCGAATGGCGCAACGCTCAAGTGGCCCGAACACCACCAGACAAGGTTCAGGATATTTCTGCACGCGTAACGCTACATCGTCAGAACGTAACCGCGCTGGAGCGAGAAATAGGACTGGTTAAGAACCGGCCTGTTTCCATCGCTCGCAATGATGACTTGGTAGAAACTCCCACGCGCTCTCGTACACGACAGCCCGATGATTGGCTGATTTTCCGACCACAGTTACCGGAACCGGATCAGAACGCTGCACCGAAAGTATTGGTACGCCGCAGATTGCCGTTAGCCGCACCGACTGTCAGTCAGCCGCAATGGATTATTCAGGCGGGTCTTAAGGGCCTCTTACCATGACTCGCGACGATAAAAACTATGTCTTTCTGGGGATTCTGTTCGGATTGCCTATCGTCTCCTGGTTGTGCATGGCGGCATGGCGTTACGGCATTGAACGACCCGTGGCGCGTGGTTTGGTGCGAATCGCCAGATTGACGCCGCAGGATCAATTTCTGATGGGCGCACTGGGCGTCGGTTTGGCGAGTGGACTCTTTATCGCTCACCGTATCGTTCAACATTACGATACGCAATTCGGCGGCGCGGGGTTTCGCCGCTTCCTGCGCGGTACGCGCATGACCAGCCATCGCAGCTTGCAGCGGCAAACGCGTGAAGCGGGTAAGACTCAGGTACTCGTGGCCGATACACCGATTCCGATCTGGCTGGAAACCCTGCATTTGCTGGTAACGGGTGCCACGGGAACAGGCAAGACCGTTGCACTGGCACAGGTGATCGAAACCATCCTGCGTCGTGGTGACCGATTGATTATCGTCGATCCGAATGGCAGCTTCCTGTCGCGGTTTTATTTTCCGGGGGACGTGATTCTGAATCCCTTCGATACGCGCTCGGAAAACTGGAGCATCTTCAACGAGCTGCATGATGAATATGACTTCAAGCGATATGCACTGTCTGTTGTGCCCAAGGGGCTGACCGACGATGCCGAAGAATGGAACGGCTATGCACGTCTGCTGTTTCAGGCGGCGACCAAGAAAATGGCTTCAGTGAATAACACGGATATTTTTTCACTAATCAAATTACTTTCAACGGAGAGTGACGAATCACTGAAAGAGTTCCTTGCCAATACCGAAGCCGAAGGTTTGTTCGTCGGCGCCAAGCAGGCACTCTCCAGTGCACGCTTCATCCTTGCCAAATATCTCGACCCACACCAATACCTGAGAGATGACGGCTCGTTCTCCATTCGCCGCTGGCTGGAAGAAGGCGAAGGGAATCTGTACATCACCTGGCGCGAGGATATGCTCGAAGCGCTGAAGCCATTGGTGTCGACTTGGGTGGACATTCTGTGCACGTCGATTCTGAGTTTGCCGGAAAGTCCGGTTCGGCGAATATGGATGGTCATTGACGAACTGGACAGCCTGCAAAAACTTCCCTCGCTGGAAGATGCTGCGACCAAGGGGCGCAAACACGGCCTGCGTATCGTGGCGGGGATTCAGTCCACGGCCCAGTTGGATCGCACCAATGGCGAGAAGGATGCAACGGTGCTGCGCAGTTGCTTCCGCAACATCCTGGTCCTCGGTGGTGGTCGCGCCGACAGCAAGACGGCAGAAGACCTGAGCAAGAGCCTGGGCGAGCACGAGGTCGAACGCGAAACGCTGGGCGAGTCCGCTAATGATCGCGGCGGCAGTCGCAGTCGAACGCTGCGTATCGAACGCGAACGCGTGGTCATGCCCTCCGAGATTCAATCCTTGCCGGAACTGACGGGATACCTGGCCTTTGCAGGTGATCTGCCGATTACGCGTATCAAGCTGACACCACGCCACTATCCGCTGCGGCATGCGGCGATTCTGGAGTGACTTGGAGATAACCCGTGCTGACCAATCACCCCATCGAGAACGCTGGTCGTGCCGCGCACTATTTTTCTGCACAGGATGACTATTACGCGAAGGAAGGCAACGGCTCCTGGCTGGGCAAGGGGGCGAAGCTGCTGGGGTTGGAGGGTGCGGTTGATCCGAAACAATTTCGAGCCTTACTCGAAGGTCGCCTGCCCACTGGCGGCAACATTCATGAAAAGTTTGACCCTCGCACGGCCTCCAAGCGCCATGGTTGGGACTTCACGTTCTCGGCGCCCAAGAGTGTTTCCATACAGGCTCTGATCGGTGGTTACCAGGCCATCATCGCCGCGCATCAGAAGGCAGTGCGCGACGCGCTCGTATTGATGGAACAGCAGGCCATTGGGCGCAAGAAGGTCAATGGCAAAAGCCATCGCGAATATACCGACAATCTGGTGACGGCTGCATTTGATCACGAGTTGTCACGCGCCAAAGACCCGCAACTGCATACTCACGTCGTCGTCATGAACATGACTCAACGCCATGACGGTCAGTGGCGCGCACTATCGAATGAAGCACTGTTCAAGCATACCAAGCTGATCGGCGCCGCCTATCGCGCCAGCCTGGCGCGCGAACTGCAGAACCTCGGTTATGAAATTCGCCTCAGTGACAAGGAAGGCAGTTTTGAGCTGGCCCATATCAGTCGGACACAAATTGAGGCCTTCAGCCAACGCAGTCAGATAATCGAAGCGGCTCTCGACAGTCGCGGCAAGTCGCGTGCTGACGCCTCTACCCTGGAAAAGCAAGTCATTGCGCTGGCCACGCGGCCGAAGAAAGATCGTCTGGCCGAACAGGACAAACGCTTGCTGATGGCGCACTGGAAACAGAAAAGCCAAGCCGTGGGAATCAGCTACGATCTCGGCGAACGCCGTCCAGCGAACAATTCATCACAAGAAGGTGCGGCCCGTGAATCGCTCGACTTTGCCATTGCGCATTTGACCGAGCGTCAATCCGTGATGCTCGACGGCATGCTGATGACGACGGCGATGCAGCATGCCGTGGGCCGCGCCACACATAGCGAATTACGAACTGAACTCACCAAGCGTATTGAATCGGGTGAAGTGATTGCGGAGCAGGCGCAATACTCTCTGGCTGGTGACCGCGAGTCAGCACCGGGGAAACCCCGATCCCATTGGGAAGCCGTTTTGGATAGTGACCAGCGTATGTCCTTACCTGAGAAGACAGTTGCCATTGATGAAGGCATTCGTAAGGGCAGATTGGTGCAGAACGAAATTCGGTATACGACTCAGTCTGCCTGGCAGACCGAGCAGGCCATCCTGCGCATGGAACGCGAAGGCCGGAATCGTCTGCCTGCGATCATGACGCCCGCGCTTGCCGACCATGCGCTTGCTCCGACCGATCTCAATCCCGGCCAGCGGGAAGCAGCGCGAATGGTATTGATCGGCAAACACCGTCTCTCCGGTATTCAGGGGTCGGCAGGTGTAGGCAAATCCCATCTCATCAAAGCCACCGCACAAGTTGCAGAACAGCAGGGTTATCGCATGGTCGTGCTGGCGCCCTATGCTAATCAGGTCGAGCGCCTGCAGGCCGAGGGTCTGAACGCTTCAACCTTGGCCACCTTCCTCGTTGCCAAAGACAAGAACATCGACGAACGAACGGTCATCGTGATTGACGAAGCCGGTCTCGTCCCTACGCGACAGATGGAAGCGGCACTGAAAGTCGCGGTACGCTACCAATCGCGGATCGTGCTCGCTGGTGACGTGCAGCAGTTGAAGGCCATCGAAGCCGGCAGACCATTCGCGCAATTGCAGGCGAACGGGATGCAAACCGCCATCGTCGATCAAATCCAGCGCCAAAAAACCCCTGAGCTAAAACCGGCTGTCGAACTTGCTGCAAAAGGCCACGCGGAAGAATCGCTCAAACATATCGACCGGCATGTCTACGAAGTCGTCGATGATCGTACCCGCTATGACGAGATTGCACGCGACTACGCCGCGCTGGCAGCGGCCGAACGCGAACGCACATTGATCGTGTCGGGGACCAATGCGGCACGCCGGGAAATCAATTCTCTTATTCGGCTAGAACTCGGCATCGAAGGCAAGGGCCGCGAATTCGACACGTTGTCACGCATTGACTTGACCCAGGCCGAACGCCGTAATGCGCCGAGTTACAAGATTGGCAACTATGTGCAGCCGGAAAGGGACTATGAGCGAACCGGTCTCACGCGAGGAATGCTATATCGCGTGACGGATATCGCCAGTCATAACGGCCTGGTACTGACGACTGATGACGGACGCCAACTTGAAATCAATCCGCGCTCCCATACCCAGCTGAGCGTGTACGAGAAGACCGATAGCGAATTTGCACCGGGCGACTGGGCGCGCGTCACGCGCAATGATCCCGCCCTCGATGTCTCGAATGGCGACCGGGTGCGCGTAATGGAAGTTACCCCCGACCGTATTCGCCTCGAAAACGAAAAGGGACGGCGCATTGATCTGGATGGCCGTCACCCGCTGCATCTTGAGCATGCCTATGCCAGTACGGTACATGGCGCACAGGGCTTGTCCACGGATCGGATGATGATGGACCTCAACACGCGCAGCCTGACCACCGGCAAGGATCTGTATTACGTCGCCCTGAGCCGCGCCCGCTACGACGTGAAGGTCTACACGAACTCACGTACTGAACTGCCTGCGGCGATCAGCCGTGACAACGTCAAGACGGCGGCACTGGATATTCAGCGTGCGCGCCAGCCCGTACCGCAGCAACAACTCCGGCAAGAAGCACCCGCGCCGAACCTGCAACGTAACCGTTAATTTTGGAGATTTTCGATGAGCAGAGTCATTAGCCTGCGACTGGATGATGCCGACGATGTGCGACTGAGCGGAGCCGCCGTGCTGAATGGAAAGACGGTATCGGCCTATATCAAGGGACTGATCGGCAGTGATCGCGTCGCCAGCGATACCGGCATTGCCATGATCCTGCACCGCCTGGACGAGCTGGCAACAACGGTAGCCGATGTCCAAGGTGCCGTTGGAGGGAAGAAGACACAGGACGTGCCTGATCTGCCGCCGCGAACCGTCATTGCCACGCGACTCAAGGAACGCGGTCTTCCCTCCAGCACGATTCGCCAGGTTGAAGCCGTGCTCGACGAATTGGGCGGTAAATCCGAACGCGCGGGATCGCCCTCATGACTACAAATGTAAACATCCATTCCGTACCCAGCAACGCTTTGCGGCGCGATGTGCACACATTTGTAAACGGGTGTTTACAGCAATGCCGCGTAGCGGCGCGGATTGGCGGGCATTTTGTAAGTGCGTTTGGTGTGGTGGGGTTTTCGGGAGTTAAAGACTCCCGAAAGAGCGTCCATATTGCCGAAGCTTCAGCTTCGGCCTGCAATGAAGCACAAATTCAGAAAAAGAAAACACAAAGACAACAGAAAAGTAACAACTGGGAAACCGAAGAGAAACAAACGGGTGACAGAAGAGAGACAGAAAGTAGACATTCAGTGCGCACGGGGAGCATTGATGAACGTTAAAGACGCCATCCACGAGCTGCCTATCGCCCGCAATACAAAAAAGTTGCTGCCACTGTGGCCTGACATCGAAGCCAAGCTGGCCGCTGGAGCATCTCAAGTCGAGATAGTGGCGCTGTTGAACGGTAATGGGTTCGACATGACGCTAGCGACCTTCAAGACCTATTTGCATCGACAGCGTAAAAGAAACCAGCGGGTGAGGCTGGGACAGCATGCCAAGCCCGTGCAAAGCGCTCCGATAGGAACTGAAACAGTCGGCGTGGTTGCGCCAGCAACGTCGCCGCCAATTACGGCAGTGAAGGTGGGGGCAACGCGCCCACCGACTTTCGATTACGACCCACGGGGTATTCCCGATCTTCTTAAATGAAAGGTATTCCATGAAAAATTCCATTCACTTCGTCCTCCAGGCCAAAGGCGGCATCGGCAAGTCGTTTATCAGCACACTGCTGGCCCAGCACCTGATCAACGAAACCGGCGCCGTGCGCTGTTTCGATACCGATCAGGAAAACACGACGTTTGCGCACTATGAGGCGTTGGCCGTGCGTCATGTGGCGGTGGCCGACCAGTCGCGACTGATCGACCCGAAGAAGTTCGACGCCTTGATGGAGACGTTGCTGACGGAGGAGGGTAATTTCGTCATCGATACCGGTGCCAATACTTTCTCAAATCTGCTCGCCTACATGATCGAGAACGAGGTCTTCCCACTGCTGAAGGATGCCGGCAAGACCGTCTATGTCCATACCATTGTCGGCGGTGGCGACACCTTGGCGGATACCGCCAACGGTTTCTATGCCATCGCACAGAAGGTCAACGGCACTCGTGTGGTCGTCTGGTTCAATGAACACTTCGGCGAGATCAAGACTGCCGAAGGCAAGCCGTTCATCGAGACCCAGGCCTACAAGCAAAGTGCGTCGAAGCTGACCGGGTCAGTGACACTATTCAAGCGCAATGCCGCGACCTATGGCGCGGACATTCGCAAGCTCAATACCCAGCGCCACACCATTTCACAGGCGCTGGCCTCCTCGGATTACACCTTGATGGAAAAGCAGCGCATCAAGACTTTCGGGCGCGATGTATTCGATCAGTTGCGGGCGCTGGCTTGGTGATGGATACCAAGATGGACACTGCACGCCTGCGCGTGACCATTTTTGAGCGCAGCGGCATCGCCATTGATGAGCATGATCCGATCATGGCGGTATTGGTGGCATCAGCGCACCAGACGGAGGAAATTGGCGCACGCCTTTTGCGTCGAATGAGTCCTGTGCGCATCGTGGTAGCCGTGGCGATCACAGGTCTTGTGTTCGCCACGGCGGGCAGTCTCGTTACCTGGCGCGTTGAACAGCGGTTGTTTGCTGTTGAACGCGCTGACTGGATGCGCCAGCAAAGCGATCCACGCCGGGAAGCGCTACTGCGCTCCGGTCAGGGGATGGCTGCGCTGGCGCTCGCGGAGTCCGGTGTCGCTGAAATGCTCGCCAAGTGCAATGGTCGGCGCTCTTGGCGAATCGAGGATGGGTATTGCGTGCCGGCCACACCGGACGGCAAACCCGATGGATTTAAGGCGGTCGATAGGCAAGTCCGGATAGACGCCGGAACATGATTTCTACATTCAGGAGCAAAAGACGTGGACACTAAACTACTGACATCGGAACAAGTTGCCGACATTCTTGGCGTCACGGGACATACGCTGGCTGTTTGGCGCTGCACCGGTCGCTACGATCTTCCCTACGTGAAGTCCGGGCGCCTGGTACGCTATCGCGAAGCGGACGTTACGGGCTTTATCGAAAAGCGCATAAAAACCCCGTGGCGCGCAGGCACCGACAGCTCGCGACCTATACGTTAAGCACCCAAGTTGCGAACAGAAAATATGACAAAAGCAAATATACAGCGGTCAATTTTGTGGCCACTTTATGACCTACAACCTAACCCCGGCCTAACCCCACAATAAAAAAGGAGTTAAGCCATTCACTTAACTCCTTGATTTATTGGTAGGCGCGATTGGACTCGAACCAACGACCCCCACCATGTCAAGGTGGTGCT
>WOZO01000039.1 GCA_011620315.1 Sideroxydans sp.
TCTATGCGGGTTTCAAGCCTGTGCCGACCCTGTTTGTGTGAAATATCCGGGTTAGCTATTGGAGGTGTGTTGCAGACAGGGAGTGGAGTGCCGAGCAAGCATCCTGTGGGATAATCCGCCGATGAATTCTTCCCTGCTTTCCGGTCTCAATCCCGAACAACGTGCCGCCGTCGAACTCCCCGCCCAGTCCGCCCTGATCCTGGCGGGCGCGGGCAGCGGCAAGACGCGCGTGCTGACCACTCGCATCGCTTATCTCATCAGTAACGGGCAAGTCTCGCCGCACGGACTGTTGGCGGTGACCTTCACCAACAAAGCGGCGAAGGAGATGGTGACGCGATTGTCCGCGATGTTGCCCATCAACACGCGCGGCATGTGGATCGGCACTTTCCACGGTCTGTGTAACCGTATGCTGCGCGCGCATCACCGTGAAGCGAATCTGCCGCAGACCTTCCAGATCCTCGACTCGGGTGATCAGCTGTCCGCCATCAAGCGTCTGATGAAGGCGATGAACGTGGACGACGAGAAATATCCGCCGCGCGAGATGCAGAACTTCATCAGCGGCAGTAAGGAGCAGGGGCTGCGCGCGCATGAAGTGGAAGCCTACGATCCCTACACGCGACGCAAGGTGGAAGTGTTCGCCGAATACGACGCGCAATGCCAACGCGAAGGCGTGGTGGATTTCTCCGAGTTGTTGTTGCGTTGCTACGAGTTGCTGGTGCGCAATCAGGCTTTGCGCGAGCACTATCAGGAACGCTTCAAACACATTCTGGTGGACGAGTTCCAAGACACCAACCCGTTGCAATATCGCTGGCTGAAGTTGCTGGCCGGAGTGGGTGAGCGTCATAGGGGGTTCCCCCGCCCTAACCCTCCCCCGGAGGGAGAGGGGACGAACGTATCGCTTCGCGATGATTCTTCAATCTCTGCGCTGTTCGCGGTGGGCGACGACGACCAGTCCATCTACGCCTTCCGCGGCGCCAACGTGGGCAACATGCAGGAGCTGCTGCGCGACTTCCACGTGGAGTCGGTCATCAAGCTGGAGCAGAACTACCGCTCGCACGGCAACATCCTCGACGCGGCCAACGCACTCATCGCCAACAACCGCGAACGCCTGGGCAAGAACCTGTGGACCGATGCCGACAAGGGCGAGCAGATCCGCGTCTACGAGGCGGGCACCGATGTGGACGAAGCCGCGTTCATCGTGGAAGAGATCAAACAGCTCCACCGCGAAGGCGTGCACCTCACCGAGATGGCTTTGCTGTATCGCTCCAACGCGCAGTCGCGCGTGCTGGAACATGCGCTGGTGTCTGCCGGGCTGTCGTATCGAGTGTACGGCGGTTTGCGCTTCTTCGAGCGGCAGGAGATCAAGCACGCGCTGGCCTATCTGCGCCTGATGGAGAACACCGACGACGACAACGCGCTGCTGCGCATCATCAATTTCCCCACGCGCGGCATCGGCGCGCGCAGCGTCGAACAGTTGCAGGAAGCGGCCAAGCAATACAACACCACCTTGTGGGATGCGGCGGCACGCGCGGGCGGCAAGGTGACGGCTTTCGTCGGCATCATCGAAGCGCTGCGCAGCGCGACCAAGGGCTTGCCGCTGCCGGAGATCATGGAGAATGTGCTGGAACACAGCGGGCTGGTGGCACATTACCAGAACGAGACCGGTGCCAAGAAACGCGAGGCGCAGGAGCGGCTGGAGAACCTGAACGAGCTGATCAACTCGGCCACGCTGTTCGTGCACGAGAACGAAGACGACAGCCTCACTGCCTTCCTCACCCATGCCACGCTGGAATCGGGCGAGCATCAGGCGGGCGACAGCGAGGACGCGCTGCATCTGATGACGGTGCATGCGGCCAAGGGCTTGGAGTTCCACACCGTGTTCATCACCGGCCTGGAAGAGGGATTGTTCCCGCACCAGAACAGCATCGACAACGGCGATCTGGATGAGGAGCGCCGCCTGATGTACGTCGCCATCACGCGAGCGCGCCGTCGCCTGTATCTCACTTTCGCGCAGAGCCGCATGCTGCACGGGCAGACGCACTACGGTCTGGTATCCAGTTTTCTGCGCGAATTGCCCGAGGAGTTGCTGCACTGGATCACGCCGCGTTTCACCGCACGCAAGACGTTCGACAGCGGCCGCCGCGAGACGCAGAGCTATGTCTCCGCCTTCGGCAATACGCCCGGCATGCCGCCCGCGCCGCCTTCGCCCAAATCTGCCTGGCGCATCGGCCAGCAGGTGTTCCACCAGAAATTCGGCGAGGGCACGGTGACGGATACCGAAGGCAGCGGCAACGAAGGCCGCGTGCAGGTCAACTTCAAACGCGCCGGCAGCAAGTGGCTGGCGCTCGAATATGCCAAGCTCACGCCCATCTGATGCGCGCCTGCGGCTGATCGCGGAAAGTTATCAGCGCTTGACGGGCGGGCCGTCTTTGTGGCACAGGATTAATGAACCAAAAGGCTCGATTAGCCACAGAGCACACAGAGGAAAACAAAAGGACATCTCGGCGTGTCGGGTGAGCCCGTGAATAATGATAATCAGCATCCTTCTCTGTGTTTTCTGTGAACTCTGCGGCTGAAGTTTTGAACGAATATGGGGAGAAGATGATGGGCAAATCGTACAAAGAGATTACGCGCGACATCGGCAAGGAATTGATGACGTTCCGCAAGGAAGCGCAGGCACCGATGACCGGCTTCGATGCGATGGCGAAGTCCGCCATGGCGGAGGGCGTGCTAAGTGCGCTGCAAAAGGAACTGATCGCCACCGCGATCGCCGTCTCCACACGTTGCGAGGGCTGCATCGGTTTTCATGTGCGCGGACTGGTGAAGCTGGGCGCGACGCGCGAGCAGATCAACGAGATGCTGGCGGTGGCGGTATATATGGGCGGCGGCCCGTCGCTGATGTATGCGGCGGAAGTGCTGGCCGCATACGAAGAGTTTGCTCAAGCCTGAGCGGCTGCAACCTTTTCAGGTGGCGGAAACTTCGCCACCAGCTTGTCCGGCAGCTCGCCTTTCTGCGCCATCGAGTAGGCGGAGAAGGCCATCACCGAGGTGACCAGCACGATGATCAGCGTCGGCATCAGCGCGATGCGGGTGAGCGCCGTCCAGATGATGCTCGCCATGTGCGGGTCGCTGGAGATCTGGCTGAGCAGCCAGGCGAACAGGATCAGCGAGGCCGAGACGGCATAACTGATGATCAATATGCGGCAGCGTGTCCAGGCCAGTCGCCAGTGCATCTGCACGAACCACAACGCATCCTGTTTGCTGCGCCAGTTGATGTAGGCCATCAGTGCGCCGGAGCAGAACAGCGGGATCAACAGACCGACCATGCCCAGCTGCATGCCCAGCACGGCCGGCGTCATCAGCAGGTCGAAGGCGAACAGGCCGACGATGAACACGTTGTGCGGACTCTGCGCCAGTCGTCTGGCTTCCGGGCTGGGATTGAAATTCATTGCGCAGATTCCGTCTCGCCGCCAGTGGCTGGCGGAACGGTCTCGTCCAGCCAGGGGAAGATGTTGCGATAGCTGACATACAGCGAGGTCAGACCCAGCGGCAGCAACAGCAGCATGCCGATGCCGAACGGCAGGATGCCGAGCAGCATGGTGAGTACCTGCATGATCAGGCTGTACACGGTGTAAGGGATCACGTTGCGCAGCGTGCCGGCGAAGCTGGCGCGCAGCGCGAGCCAGGGCGAGATGCCGCTGAAGAACACCAGGATGGGCGCGTATTGCCAGGCCACCACCAGTGCCAGCATGAGCGTCAATCCGATCAGCACGGCCAGCGACACGCGGCTGTCGCCGCCCGCGATGGCCTGCATCAGCTTCTGTGAATCTTCGGCACTGTGCATCTGTTCCATCAGCGCGGCGAACGACTCGCCGCCCACGGTCACCATCACGGTCGAGGCGAACAACATGCCCAGCATCAGGAACGCGCCCAATGCGACCAGACTGGAAACATGTTTTCTGAAACCGGCCAGCAGCATGGCGGGTGCTACCTTCTCGTTCTCTTCCAGCGCGCGGCAGATGTTCATGAAACCGGCCAGCATGATGGGCATCAGCGCCACCGCCAGCAAAGGCCCGATGAGCGGCAACATCAGCGCCACGAACACAGACAGCACGCACAGAATCGCGCTGCCGATGCCCAGCAGCGGGTTGCGCATCAATAGTTGAAAGCCCTGTTTGACCCAGGTCCAGCCGCGTGCGGCTTCGAGTTTGCGTATCTCCATGATTGTCTCCTATAGCCAGACCGGACGGTCGGTGGCGATGTGATTGCGCAGGATGCGTTCGAACACGGCGGGGTCATGCGCGTTGACCATCTCGCCGTCGCGCGGCAGGTGCAGGTCGTACAAGCGCGAGATCCAGAAGCGCAGCGCGGCCAGACGCAAGGTCATCGGCCAGGCTGATGCTTCGGCTGTCGTGAACGGGCGCACCGCATGGTAGGCGCGCAGGAATTCGCCGGCGCGTGCCGCATCGAGCCGACCGTCGGCCCGCATGCACCAGTCGTTGATTGTGATCGCCACGTCGTACAACAGCACATCGGTGCAGGCGAAATAAAAATCGATGAGCCCGCCGACGCGGTCGACTTCCATCAGCACGTTGTCGCGGAACAGGTCGGCATGGATCACGCCGCGCGGCAGATCGGCGTTTTCGCGCGCCGCATGCAAGGCGACTTCATTCGCCAGCAGTTGTGCAGACTCCGCCGCCAGGAAGCGTGCCACCTGCTGCGACGCGGATGCGCGCCAGGCCGACCCGCGCGGATTCTGCATCAGCTCCGCGAAACTCTGTCCGGCGATATGCATCTGCCCCAGCATGGCACCGACGGCGGCGCATTGCGTCGTACTCGGTTGCGTCACCGACCTGCCCGACAGGCGGCTGACGATGCAGGCCGATTTGCCGTTCAGCTCGCCCAGGAATTGATTGTTGCGGTCGGCAACCGGCGCCGGGCAGGGGATGCCGTGGCGCGAGAGGTGCGACATCAGGTTGAGATAGAACGGCAGTTCGGCGGGCGTGAGTTTCTCGAACAGCGTCAGCACGAAACGGCCGTTGCCGGTGGTGACGAAGTAGTTGGTGTTCTCGATGCCGGCCGGGATGCCCTGCAGTTCCTGCAATGCGCCCAGCGAATAATGGGAAAGCCAATGCGTGATGTCCGCTTCAGAGACACTGGTGAAAACTGCCATGCCTGTGTCCTGTCAGAAAGTCTTGATGGTCCACTGCGGCACACGCAGGCCGGAATCCAGATTGTCCTGCCGTGCGAATTTGCCGTCGCCGCGTTCGTCGATCAGGTAATAGGGCGCACCGTATTTCGGCGTGATCTTGATCATGTACAGCCTGCCGTGCAAACGATATTCCTCGACCACCGTATCGCTCTGCTGGGTGATGGTCACCTCGGGCGCGGTATCGGTTTCGGCGTGTACGTTCAGGCCGATGCATAGCAGGACGAGCAGGGTAAGGATGCGCATGATGGGTTCCGATCAATAAGGTGTGCGATTCTACGTTAAAGATTGAGTTGCATCTCGCGTTCCGCCTGCGAGGGCTCGAATCCGCGCGTCTCGTAATGCTTGAAGATGGCCGCGACGATCTCTTCCGGCTCGTCGATGATCTGGATCAGATCGAGATCGCCGGGGCTGATCAGCTTCTCGTCCAGCAGCGTGGTCCTGAACCACTCCACCAGCCCGCCCCAGAACTTGCCGCCGACCAGGATGATGGGCATGCGCCGCGTCTTGCCGGTCTGCACCAGCGTCAGCGCTTCCATCAGCTCATCCAGCGTGCCGAAGCCGCCCGGCATCACCACATAGGCGCTGGCGAATTTCACGAACATCACTTTGCGCGTGAAGAAGTGGTGGAAGGTCTGGCTGATGTTCTGATAGGGGTTGTTGTGCTGCTCGTGCGGCAACTGGATGTTGAGGCCGACGCTGGGCGACTTGCCGTAGAACGCGCCTTTGTTGGCTGCCTCCATGATGCCGGGGCCGCCGCCGGAGATCACCGAAAAACCGGCGTCCGACAACAGGCGCGAGATCTCTTCCGTCAGCTGGTAATACTGGTGTTCGTGCGGCGTGCGCGCACTGCCGAAGATGCTCACCGCGGGGTGGATGTTGTTCAGGCGTTCGGTCGCCGACACGAATTCTGACATAATGCCGAACACCCGCCAGGACTCCTTGGATTGCATCAATTCGGGCGATTGCGCCGGCGGCAGTTTCATATCGTTGTTCATTGCGGATCCCTAATTATGAAAACGAGTAAAGCGAGTTTCGCTAAAACCCTGTTGTTGGTGGACGGTTCGTCCTATCTCTACCGCGCCTTTCACGCCATGCCCGATCTGCGCAGCCTGCAAGGCGAACCGACCGGTGCCATTCAGGGCGTGCTCAACATGTTGCGACGTCTGAAGGCCGACTTTCCGGCGGATTATAGCGCCTGCGTGTTCGACGCGAAGGGCAAGACGTTCCGCGACGACTGGTTCCCCGAATACAAGGCCAATCGTCCCTCCATGCCGGACGACCTGCGCGCGCAGATCGAACCGCTGCACGAAGTGGTGGCTGCAGCCGGTTGGAACATCATCATGGTGGACGGCGTGGAAGCCGACGACGTGATCGGCACGCTGGCGCGCCAGGCCTCGCGCAACGGCGCGCGCTGCATCATCTCCACCGGCGACAAAGACCTCACGCAACTGGTGGACGACCACACGCTGTGGGTCAACACCATGAGCGAAGAGAGGCTGGATGCCGCCGGCGTTACCGCCAAATTCGGCGTGCCGCCCGAGCGCATCATCGATTACCTCGCGCTGGTCGGCGACACGGTGGACAACGTGCCCGGCGTCGCCAAGTGCGGCCCCAAGACTGCCGTCAAATGGCTCAGCGAATACGGCACGCTGGACAACCTGATCGCGCATGCCGACGAAGTGAAAGGCGCAGTCGGCAACAACCTGCGCGAGGCACTGGAATGGTTGCCGATGGGCAAGCAACTGGTCACGGTGAAATGCGATGTACCGCTGGACAAACGTTTCGACGAACTGGTCGCGCCTGCCGCCGACACCGAAAAACTGAAAGCCATCTACGAGCATTTCGGTTTCCGTAGCCTGATGCGGGAACTCACCGGCGAGGCAGCACCGAAGAAAGAGCGCGCCACGAGCAGTGTCGGGCAGCGCGACTTCTCACAGCCGGAACCACCGCAAGACCTGTTCCAGAACGACGCCTCCCACTACGAAGCCATCCTCACCGAAGCACAACTCGACGCATGGCTGGAAAAACTGATGGCCGCACCGCTGGTGAGCATAGACACTGAGACCACCGGCCTCGATCCCATGCTCGCGCAACTGGTCGGCATCTCGTTGTCAGTGTCTGTTCACGAAGCAGCCTACATCCCGCTGGCGCACAACTATCCCGGCGCACCGGACCATATCGGTTTCGACCGCGCGTTGGAGATGCTCAAACCCTGGTTGGAAAGTGCCGCGCACAAGAAGCTCGGCCAGAACCTGAAATACGACCAACACATCTTCGCCAACCACGGTGTCGCACTGCGCGGTATCGCCGAAGACACGCTGTTGCAATCCTACGTGCTGGAATCACACAAGCCGCACGAGATGGGCAACCTCGCCCTGCGTCATCTCGGCATGAGCACCATCAGCTACACCGATGTGGCAGGCAAGGGCGCGAAGCAGATCGGTTTCGACCAGGTCGATGTCGAGACCGCCACCAAGTACGCCGCAGAAGATGCCGACATCACCCTGCAACTGCACCAGACCCTGTCGCCGCAACTGCAAGGCCGATTGGCCGAGGTGTATCGCGACATCGAGATGCCGGTGCGTGAGGTGCTGTTCAAGATGGAGCGCAACGGCGTACTCATCGACAGCAACAAACTGTCACGACAAAGCCACGAGCTGGGTCTGCGCTTGAACGAGATCGAGAAGCAGGCGTTCGAGTTGGCAGGCCAGCCCTTCAACCTCGCCTCACCCAAACAGTTGCAAGAGATTCTGTTCGACAAACTCGGCATCCCGTCGAAGAAGAAGACCGCCACCGGCGCGCGCTCCACCGACGAAGAAGTGCTACAGGAACTCGCCCTCGACTACCCGCTGCCCAAGCTGCTGCTGGAGCACAGAGGCATGGCAAAACTCAAATCCACCTACACCGACAAACTGCCGCAGATGGTGAACCAAAAGACCGGCCGCGTGCACACCAGCTACTCGCAAGCCGTGGCCGTCACCGGGCGTCTGTCTTCGAGCGATCCCAATCTGCAAAACATCCCCATCCGCACCCCAGAAGGCCGCCGCATCCGCGAAGCCTTCATCGCAGCGCCGGGCAGCCGCATCGTCTCCGCCGACTATTCGCAAATCGAGCTACGCATCATGGCGCACCTCTCCGGTGACGAGGGTCTGCTCAAAGCCTTTGCCGCCGGCGAAGACATCCACCGCGCCACCGCCGCCGAAGTGTTCAGCGTGTCACTGAATGATGTGAGCAGCGAACAGCGCCGCTACGCCAAGGTAATCAACTTCGGCCTCATCTACGGCATGTCCGCCTACGGCCTCGCCTCACAGCTCGGCATCGAGAACAGTGCCGCCAAGCAATACATCGACGTCTACTTCGCACGCTACCCCGGCGTGAAGCGCTACATGGACGACACGCGCGAACAAGCCAAGGCGCAGGGTTTTGTGGAGACGTGGTTCGGTAGAAGGTTGTGGTTGCCGGAGATCAACGGGGCGAATGGTATGCGTCGTCAGGCGGCAGAACGTGCGGCGATCAATGCGCCGATGCAGGGCACGGCGGCCGACTTGATCAAGATGGCGATGATTGATGTGCAGGGATGGTTGGAGCAAGAGAAATTGCAGACCAAGATGATCATGCAGGTGCATGACGAATTGGTGCTGGAAGTGCCGGAGGCAGAGCTGTCTCTGGTGAAGGAGAAGGTGAGGGAGTTGATGTGTGGGGTGGCTGAACTCAGGGTTCCACTTGAAGTGGGGTTGGGGGAGGGGATGAATTGGGATGAGGCGCATTGATTAACTACTCCGCCCGTTCGGGCTGAGCAGTTCCAGTCCCCTCTCCCACCGGGAGAGGGCTAGGGTGAGGGAAGACTCGTTGTATTCCCACTGCTTTTAAAACCAACGTCAAAACCGTCGGGGGTTGCCCGACAGCAAGTTACTTTCTTTTGCTTCGCCAAA
>WOZO01000051.1 GCA_011620315.1 Sideroxydans sp.
TCATCCGGATATCGTAATCATCAATGCGTTGATGGATTCGTTGTATACGATCTTCTCGACGATGATGAATACCAAAGTCGAACTCGGCGTCCCGATGCCTAAATCCGACAAGATGGTGAAGGACGGCGTTTCCGCTTTGATCGGTATGGATGCGGAAGGCTCCAGCGGCAGCGTGGCGATTTCTTTGCCCATGCCCGCGCTGGGCGAGATCTCGCGCAAGCTGTTGGGACACGAGATCACCGATATCAACAAGGATGCGACCGATCTGGCGGGCGAGCTTTCCAATATGCTGGTGGGCGGTGCGAAGCGCATCCTGTCCGAGAAGGGGTTGGATTTCGACATGCAGACGCCGCAGATGATGCACGGCGACGGGCATGAGATCGAACATCATCACGGCGGGCAGACGGTGTTGTTGCCGGTGAAGGCGGGCGAGCATGAGTTTTTCATCGAACTGAATTTCGTCTGAGCGCGTAACGATGCCGCTTTCCAACTACCTTGATGCCCACCCCTTCATAGGCGACAAAGCCTACCTGCATCCTTCTTGCCAGGTGATCGGCGATGTGAACATCGGCGAGGACAGTTCCATCTGGTGCAACACGGTACTGCGCGGCGATGTGAACCGCATCGTGATCGGGCGCGGCTCGAATGTGCAGGATCTGACCATGGGCCATGTGTCGCACAAGACGCCCGACAAACCCGAAGGCTCGCCGCTCATCATCGGCGACTATGTGACGGTGGGACATTCGGTGATCCTGCACGGTTGCAGCATCGGCAACGAGTGCCTGGTCGGCATGGGCTCCATCATCATGGACGATGTGGTGATCCCCGATCATGTGATGGTGGGCGCGGGCAGTCTGATCTCGCCGGGCAAGACACTGGAGGGCGGCATGCTGTACATGGGACGTCCGGCCAAGGCGGTGCGGGCGCTGACCGAAGAAGAGATCAAGTATCTGCGCTATTCCGCCGAGCATTACATCCGTGTAAAAATCAATTATCTGAATGGGGCTTCCTGAGATGTTCGGCGGCGATATTTCATTCAGGATCGAGCACGAACTGGAGCTGGAGATCGAGCGCAAGTGTCTCATCCTGAATCTGGACTTCCACGATGATGTGGCGGTGCACGCTTTCGCGCACGATGTGCTGATCCATCTTGATCGCTATGGCAAAGCCGCCGCCGACGGCGACATGCAGGCGCGCATCAAGATCGAGCTGTATGGCATGGCCGTGTTGATGCACAAGAGCAACACGGCCAATTTTGGCGAGAACTATTTGTCGCAACTGGATATGCTGTCTGCGCGCGAATCCGCTTGGGTGAACATCGCACGCGCCATTTGGAACGAACTGGAAAGACGTAATTCGATGAACGGGGCAGGGAAAGACCAGACATGAAACCGGACATCAACGAAAAGCTGCTGCGCGGTCGGATTAATCTTGAAACGGCGCAGATCGCGTGGCGCGAATTGCAGCGCTACTTCGCCAGCGGCGCGACAATCTTCGTCAGCGCGAATCTTGACCTGGTTGAAGTGGCCTATCAGATCTCCGTAGACAACGCGGCACTGATCGCCGAATGGATGGAAAACGCCTGGATCGGGCGCGTCACAGATGAACAGGCGCGCGGCTGGTACAAAGCGGATACTGTCGTGTGGGCCGTGGTCGCAAGACCTTACGTGTTAATTCAGGAGAACCGCCATGTATCACATCGTTGATAGCGAAAAGAGTTTCGAGCAGGCGTCCGCCGACTTGGAAGCATCGGTGAAGAAGCACGGCTTCGGCGTACTGCATGTGCACGACATCGGCAACACCTTGCGCGGCAAAGGCGTGGTTTTCGAACCGCAATGCCGCGTGTTCGAGGTGTGCAATCCGCTGCAGGCGTCGAAGGTGATGGCGGCGGACATGCGCCTGAACATGGCCCTGCCCTGCCGCATCTCGGTCTACACCGAAGCCGGCAAGACGCACATCGGCATGATCAAACCGGCCGCCATCCTCGCTTCGCTGTCGCGGGATCCCGCGCTCGCCGTCGTTGCGCGGGAAGTGGAGCAGAAAACGATGCAGATGATCGACGAGGCCAAATAGCAGCCTGCAGCTCCCCCGCCGCTAGGCCTGCCTGCCCAACTGCAACTGGCGCGTGAGCTGCGCCACATGGCTTCCCTGAAAACGCGCGATGTGCAACTCGTTCGCGGACGGCATGCGTTTGCCGTCGCCGCCGGCGATGGTGCTGGCACCGTAAGGCGAGCCGCCGGTGAGTTCGTCGATGCGCATCTGCTCGGCGCAGGAATACGGAACACCGACGATCACCATGCCCTGGTGCAGCAGGGTGGTGTGGAACGACAGGATGGTGCTCTCCTGCCCGCCGTGTTGGGTGGCGCTGGAGACGAACACGCTGCCTACCTTCCCGATCAATGCGCCCTTCATCCACAAACCGCCGGTCTGGTCGAGGAAGTTGCGCATCTGCGCCGCCATGTTGCCGAACCGCGTGGGCGTGCCGAAGAGGACGGCATCGTAATCGGCCAGTTCGGTCGGCTGCGCGATGGGTGCGGCCTGGTCGAGCTTGAGACCGGATTTGAGCGCCACCTCTTCCGGCACCAGCTCCGGCACGCGCTTGATGGCGACCTCGCAATCCTTCACTTCGCGCACGCCGGCGGCAACGGCCTGCGCCATGGCCTCGATATGTCCGTACGCGGAGTAATACAACACCAGCACTTTAGTCTTGTTCATGGCAGTCTCCTTGGTTTGAGTTGCAACACATGACCGCGCCTATTTCTTCAGCGCCCCCTCGATTCGCTCGCACAAGGTCTTGAGCACCTTGATGCGGGCGAAATTCTTGTCGTTGGCCTCGACCAGCGTCCACGGCGCGATCTCGGTGCTGGTCCGGTCCACCATGTCGCACACGGCATGTTCATAGTCGTCCCATTTCTCGCGGTTGCGCCAGTCCTCTTCGGTGATCTTGAAGCGCTTGAAGCCGATCTTCTCGCGTTCCTTGAAGCGGCGCAGTTGCTCTTCTTTGCTGATCGCCAGCCAGAACTTTACCACCACGATGTCGTGCCGCACCAATTGCGATTCGAAGTCATTGATCTCGCTGTAGGCGCGCATCCAGTCTGCTTCGGAACAGAATCTCTCGACGCGCTCGACCAGCACCCGTCCGTACCATGAACGGTCGAAGATGGTGACGCGACCGCGCCGCGGCACATGCCGCCAGAAGCGCCACAGATAGGGTTGCGCGCGTTCTTCTTCGGTCGGTGCGGCGATGGGGATGATGTTGTACTGGCGCGCATCCAGCGCGCTGGTGATGCGCCGCACGGCACCGCCTTTGCCGGCCGCATCGTTGCCCTCGAACATGGCGACGACGGTGATCTTCTTGAACTTTGGCGAGCGCGTCAGCATGGCGAGCTTGCCCTGATACTTCTCCAGTTCCAGTTCGTATTTCTTCTTGTCCAGTTTCTGTTTCAGGTCCAGCGTCTTCAGCACGTTCAACTGGTCGATGGACGGCATGGGCGGCGGCGCGGTGACTTCCGTGCTGCGCTTGGCTGGCTGTTTCAGGCGCTTTCCGACCGCATCGAGGATGATCTTGCCTACGGTCAGACTGCGATAGCGCGCGTCGTAACCTTCGATGATGGTCCAAGGTGCATCAGCCGTGCTGGTATGGCGGATCACGCGTTCATTCACCGTGTTGAATTTGTCGTACAAAGTGTAGTGCTCCCAGTCGCGCTTGGTCACACGCCAGCGCGTCTTGGGGTCTTTCTCCAGCGCCTTGAGCCGCTTGTCCTGCTTCGCCTTGGACAGGTGCATCCAGAATTTGAGCACCAGCGCGCCCTCGTCCACCAGCATCTTTTCCAGCCGCTTGGCACGTTCCAGACTCTGGTCGAGTTCGGCGTTCTTGGTCACGCCGCGCACGCGGTTGAGGATTGGCCAGGTGTACCAGGAACCGAGGAAGATGCCGATGCGTCCCTTCGGGGGGAGTTCGCGCCAGAAGCGCCACATCATGGGGCGGTCCAGTTCTTCGTCGGATGGTTCGCCCATGCCGTGCGTCTGCAGGAAGCGCGGGTCCATCCATTCGTTGAGCAGGTTCACGGTCTCGCCGCGTCCCGCGCCGTCCACCCCGCCGATCAGGATGACCACCGGGAACTTGGCCTGCCTGGCCAGTTCCATCTGTGCTTCCAGCAACGCTTCGCGCAGCTTGGGCACTTCGGCGTCATAGGTGGCTTTGTCTATCTTGTGCCCGAGTTCGGCGGATTCAAACATGTTGTTTTCCCTTGTTTTACAGGCTTTCCGGAGCGATGGCCAATTTCAGATTGGTCTGAAAGTCGCCTTCATTCGTTTTGCGCGTCAGCCACCACACCGCACCTTTCCTGACGCTGAAACCTGCGTTCGATTCCGCCAGCAGCCGCGCGGCGATCTGTCCCAGCGTGGGCTGGTGGCCGACCACCAGCACCGTGCCTTCGGCATCGGGCCAGCCGATGGCATCCAGCACGGTTTGCGGACTGGCGGATGTGCCCAGCGCGGCATCGGTGATGTAGTGTTTGGTGAGGGCGAGTGCGGTCTGTTGTGCGCGCTTGGCCGGACTGACCAGGATGCGCGTGTGTTCGGGTAATCTGGCGCGCAGGAATGCGGCCATCTTTTCGGCGTGCTTGTGACCCTTGGCGGTCAATTCACGCTCCAGATCGGGCGTCCCGTCTTTCGCCTCGGCATGCCGCCAAAGTATCAGTTCCATGTCGCCCCTCCCGAAATATTACAATCGTGTCAGCAGGATATACCGTCTATACTGGTTTTGTCATCACACAACCGGAGGTTACAACATGGTCACACCCGTCACAAAAAAAACCGCACGCGCTGCCGCAAAGCCGACTGCCAAACCCGCGTCAAAACCCGTGAAAAAAGTTGCCGCGCCCAAAAAAATGAAGGTCGTGCGCGACAGCTTCAGCATGCCGCAGGATGATTACGCTTTGATCGCGAAGTTGAAAGAGAAGGCGCTAGCGGGCGGTCTGCAGGTGAAGAAGAGCGCGCTGTTGCGCGCCGGTCTGCAACTGCTGGACAAGAGCAGTGCGCTGCAGTTGAAGCGCGTGATCTCCGGCCTGACACCGATCAAGACCGGTCGGCCAAAGAAACACTAAGCGCTCTCTTCTTCCGCAGGCGTTGGCATCTGCCCCAACAGGGCTGCCAACTCGACTTGGGCGTTGACAGATTTGCTGCGAGTCGGCTTCTTGCGATGCCAGAAGCCGTTGCAGTCCATTTCCCATGCCTGACGGTTGTCCTTCAGGTAGATGTTCAGCCCCTCATCCAGCACGCGCTTCTTCAGCTTTTTGTCGAGAATGGGGAAACACGCTTCGATGCGGCGGAAGAAGTTGCGGTCCATCCAGTCGGCGCTGGCCAAATAGATGTCCCCCTTGCCGCCGTTGCGGAAGTAGAAGATACGCGTGTGCTCAAGGAATCGTCCGATGATGGAGCGCACGCGGATATTCTCCGACAGTCCCTTCACACCGGGCCGCAAGGCGCACACGCCGCGCACGATGAGGTCGACCTTCACTCCGGCTTGCGAAGCCTCGTACAAGGTGTTGATAGTCTCAGGTTCCAGCAAAGCGTTCATCTTGGCGATGACATGTGCCGGTTTGCCGGCTTGGGCCAGCGCGATCTCGTTGCGGATGGATTCCAGAACCTTGCTGTGCAGAGTGAACGGCGATTGCCACAGATGCTTTAGCTTGCTGGCCTTGCCCAAGCCGGTGAGTTGCACGAACACTTCATTTACATCCGCGCACATTTCCTCGTTGCAGGTGAACAGGCCGAAATCGGTATACAGGCGCGCCGTGCGCGGATGGTAGTTGCCGGTGCCCAGATGCACATAACGGCGCAGTCCGCCTTCTTCGCGGCGCACCACCATCAGCATCTTGGCATGCGTCTTGTGGCCGACCACGCCGTACACGACGTGTGCGCCGACCTGTTCCAGCCGGGAAGCCCAAGTGATGTTGGCCTCTTCGTCGAAACGCGCCAGCAGTTCAACCACCACCGTCACTTCCTTGCCGCGTTTGGCGGCCCCGATCAATGCGTCCATCAGCTCCGAATCGGTACCGGTGCGATACACCGTTTGCTTGATCGCCACCACATCCGGGTCGGCGGCAGCCTGCTGTATGAAGTCGATCACCGGGCGGAACGACTGAAAGGGATGATGCAATAGCACATCACCCTTGCGGATCACCTTGAACATGTCCGCACCCTTCTTCTTCAGCAGGAGCGGCATGCCGGCCACGAACGGCGGAAATTTCAGGTCGGCTCGGTCCACCTGGTCGGGGATGCCCATCAGCCGTACCAGATTCACCGGGCCGTGCACGCGATACAGGTCGTCGGATTTCAGTTCAAATTGCTGCAACAGGAAATCTGCCAGTTCCTGCGGACAGTTATCGGCCACTTCCAGCCGCACCGCATCGCCGAAATGGCGCTGCGGCAATTCACCCTGCAGGCTGATGCGCAGGTTCTTCACTTCTTCTTCGTCCACGAACAGATCGCTGTTGCGCGTGACGCGGAACTGGTAACAGCCCTTCACTTCCATGCCGGAGAACAGTTCGCCCACGTGCGCATGCAGGATGGACGACAGGAACACGAAACCGTGCGGACACCCGGCGATCTCGGGCGGCATGAGGATGGCGCGCGGCAACACGCGCGGTGCCTGCACGATGGCTTTTGCAGAGTTGCGTCCGAAGGCATCCTTGCCCTGCAGTTCGACGGCGAAGTTCAGACTCTTGTTGAGCACGCGCGGGAAGGGATGCGCCGGATCGAGGCCGATCGGCGTCAGTACCGGCATCACTTCGCGCAGGAAGAAATCCTTCACCCAGGCTTGCTGGGCTGCGTTCCAGTGCGTACGGCGCAGGAACTTGATGCCCTGCGCGGCCAGCGCCGGCACCAGTTCTTCGTTGAACAACTGGTACTGGCGCGCGATCAACTGGTGCGTGGGATCGAACAGGCGCTTGAGGATCTGCGCGGCTTCCAGCCCGTCGGCCCCCGCAGCGATACCACCCAGCTTGACCTGTTCCTTCAGGCCGGCGACGCGTATCTCAAAGAACTCGTCCAGATTGCTGCTGACGATGCACAAATATTTGAGCCGTTCCAGCAGTTGTACCGCCGGGTCTTCCGCCTGCGCCAATACGCGCCGGTTGAACTCGAGCAAGCCGAGTTCACGATTGAGGAAGTTCTGCGCTGTGTAAGTTTTGGCCAATCTCAGTTTTTTGGCGGCACGAAGCCCTGCGGCATCTGCGCTTCCGCTCCGAAGAAGTAGTTCTCCATCTGCTGCGCCAGATACTGGCGTGCCTTGATGTCCGCCAGATTCAGTCGGTTCTCGTTCACCAGCATGGTCTGGAACTTGATCCAGCCCTGCCAGGCTTCCTTCGACACGTTGTCGAATATGCGTTGTCCCAGCGGACCCGGATAGGTCGGGCGCTCCAGACCTTCCGCTTCGCGGCCCAGCTTTACGCAGTGCACCATTCTTGTCATTGCTCTTCTCCATAGACGGTTGATGATAGGCGCGCAATGTTACACGCCGATGAAACAGATCATCTCATTTCAGATTCTTTACGAACACCTTGGAGCGGCGCTGGTAGTTGTACAAGGCCTTCTTCTCCTTGGGCATCTGGTTGACGTCGGCTTCCTTGAAGCCGCGCTCGATGAACCAGTGCGCGGTGCGCGTGGTCAGCACGAACAGTTTCTTCATGCCCTGCCTTTGCGCCAGTGCGCCCATGTGGTCGAGGACTGCCTCGCCGTATCCGTGGTCGCGATACTGGCTGTCCACCGCCAGACAGGCCAGCTCGGCGGACGCCTCGTTGGGGAAGGGATACAGCGCGGCGCAGCCAATGATGCGATGGTCGTGTTCCAGCACCTCGAAACGGGAAATCTCGCGCTCCAGCAACTCGCGTGAACGTCTGACCAAGATGCCTTCCTCCTCCAGCGGTCGCAGCAGCTGCAGAATGCCGCCCACATCCTCGATGCTCGCCGCACGCAGGGTATTGAGCGTGGATTCGACCACCATGGTGCCGATGCCGTCGTCGCTGAACAGTTCCTGCAATACCGCCCCGTCCACATGACGGCTGACCAGATGCGTGCGTGCCACGCCCGCCTCGCAGGCGCGCACGGCACAGGGCAGAAACAGACCGATGTCGTCCGGCAGCTTGCGTTTGGCTGACAGGATGGCTTGCGCCTGACTGATGGTCAGCTCCTTCAGCAAGCCGCCCTTCTTGTCCTGCACACCGTCCGTGTCCATCAGGAACACCAGCTTGTCGGCATCCAGCGCGATGGCGGTGGCGGTGGCGACATCTTCCAGTGTGAGGTTGAACACTTCACCGGTGGGCGAGTAGCCCAGCGGCGACAGCAGCACCACTTCGCCGAATTCCATGCGGTCGTTCAGTGCAGCCACATCGACTTTGCGCACGCTGCCAGTGTGCATCAGGTCCACGCCGTTGATCACACCGAGCGGCTGCGCGGTGATGAAATTGCCGCCGGCCACGCGGATATCGGCATTGGCCATCGGCGAATTGGCCAGTCCCATGGACAACAGCGCCTCGATCTCGACGCGCACGCGCCCGACCGCCTCTTTCACGCACATCATGGTCTCGGCATCGGTCATGCGCACACCGTGGTGATAAGTATCTTCCAGCTTGTTCTTGGCCAGATGCTGTTCGATTTGCGGACGCGCGCCGTGTACCAGCACCAGCCGGATGCCCAGCGCCGCGAGCAGATTGAAGTCGTGCGTCAGTTCGACGAACTTGCCGTCCGCCACCACTTCGCCGCCGAAAGCGATGACGAAGGTTTTGCCGCGGAAGGCATTGATGTAGGGGGCGACCGAACGGAACCAGTTGACGAACTCGGTGGACTGGAATGGCATGACTATCGATTCGGGAGAGGTTGGCAACGTTTGCAATTAGACACCCAGAACGGAAAAATTGCCATTTGTAGCTCCGCCCAAAGGGGCTTGAATCAATGCCACAAACAAGAAGGTGGGTTTCCGCCCGATTGCAAGGGATACAACCATGAACAATCTCCTCGGCCAGATCTCCTATCCGGTGTTCCTGTATATGACGCTGTTATTTTTCCTGATCGCCAGTGCATTTTCTTTCCTGGCTGGGATCGGTTTGGCATTCAGAAGGCGGCGTGCGAGGCGCTTGTTCGACGCGATGAACCGCTGGATTTCGGTGCGCAAGATGATCAAGCCGCTCACCATGCAGCATGCAGCGGAGCCGGCCCTGATGAAACAGCCGCTCTGGCTTGGCGGCGGCATCATGCTGGGTGCTGAAACACCCTACCAGCGTGGGAATCGCCTTGTCCCTGCTGTCGGCCAGTCTTGGCGTGATGATATACAGCCAGATGCAGAGCCTGCCGTCTTAAATCACACCTCGCCCAGCAGCTTGCCTGCAATGGCCCAGTTCTCGTCGGGGAGTTCGTCGAATGCGATATAGGTGTACGACGCCGGCTTGTTTGCAATGCGTTCCAGCGTGTCGGTGATCTCGGCGGCGATTGTGGCTTTCTGTTCGCGACTCAATGTTCCGGCGATGCGGATGTTCACGTAAGGCTGTTGCCTCCTCCTTCTAGTTGAAATCACCCCACAGGGTCTGAATGGCAGTGATGGCGGCTATTGCCGCCGTCTCGGTACGCAGCACGCGCGGCCCGAGCAGGATGGGCGCGAAGCCGGCTTGTTGCGCGACATTGGCTTCATCCGTGGTGAAGCCGCCTTCGGGTCCGATCAGCAGGGTCACACGTTGCTGCGGTTTGGCTTGCGCTTTCAGCACGCAGGCACCGCCGGGCATCAGGATGAACTTGCTGCCGCTTTGTGCACGCATGCCTTGCAACCATTCCGCCATTCCCGCAGGCGGAAGGATGCGCGGCAGGTCGTTGCGGCCGCACTGCTCGCAGGCCGACACGATAACGTTTTGCCAATGTTGCGCACGCTTTTCGGCCCGCGCGCCGGTCAGCTTCGCCACACTGCGCTGCGCCTGGATGGGCACGATCTCGGTCGCCCCCAGCTCGGTGGCCTTCTGTATCACCCAGTCCATCTTCTCGCTGCTGCACAGCGATTGCGCCAGCACGATCTGCAGCTCGGATGCCTGCTGTTGCACCATGCAGGTCTGCAAATTGCCAAGGGATACATGCTTGCCGCTGATGTTGTTGATGGTGGCATCCAGCGCGTTGCCCTCGCCGTCGAAGATCTGCACCGCATCGCCGACGCGCAAACGCAAAACACGGCTGGCGTGATGGGCGGATTCGGGCGGCAATTCGCAGTGGTTGTTTTGCGGGAGCGGCGGCGGGCAATAGAATCTGGGGGCTGACATGGTGAACCGTGGGCGTCTGAATGGCCGTGATAATATAACGCCGCAAAAAATCACGCTGTTCATCAGGAGGAAGTTTCATGGTCAGTCTGCAACCCCCATTGTGCGATTTCGGCTGGAAGGCTCGGCCTTTCGACTTGCCGGGCGTCGATGGCAAACGCTATACACTGGAAAATGCACGCGGCCCGAACGGCCTGCTGGTGATGTTCATCTGCAACCACTGTCCCTACGTCAAATCCATCCGCGAGCGCATCATCCGCGATGTGCGCGAACTGCAACAGCACGGCATCCACAGCATCGCCATCATGTCCAACGACCCCGCCGACTATGCAGAAGATTCCTTCGAAAACATGAAGAAGGTGGCACAGGAATTCGACTACCCGTTCCCCTACGTGTGGGATGAGACACAGCAGATCGCCAAGGATTACGGCGCGGTATGCACACCGGACTTCTTTGGTTTCAACGCCAACATGGAACTGCAATACCGCGGCCGTCTGGATGCTTCGCGCAAGGAAGCCGCACCGGATGCCAAGCGCGATCTGTTCGAAGCGATGCTGCAAGTCGCCAAGACCGGCCAGGGCCCGCGCGAGCAACTCGCCAGCATGGGCTGCTCCATCAAATGGAAGGGCGACGCAGCATGAAGATACTCATCCTCGGTGCAGGACAAGTCGGCTCCACCGTGGCCGAGAGCCTGGTCGGCGAGGCGAACGACATCACCGTCATCGACTCCGATCCAGACAAGCTGCGCATTCTGCAGGACAGGCTGGACCTGCGCACCGTAGTCGGCAACGCTGCCCATCCCTCCATCCTTGAACAGGCGGGTATCGCCGATGCCGACATGCTGCTGGCGGTGACGCAGAGTGATGAGGTGAATCTGGTCGCCTGCAAGATCGCCGCCAGCCTGTACAACACACCGACCCGCATCGCGCGCATCCGTGCCACCGATTACCTGAACCGGCCAGAGATCTTCAAGAAGGACATCTTCAGCGTCGATTTTTCCATCTGCCCCGAGCAAATCCTCACCGATTACATCGTCAAGCTGATCGAATTCCCGGAAGCACTGCAAGTGCAAAAGTTCTCGCAGGGCAAAGCCTCGCTGGCTGCCGTGCGTGCTTTCGAGGGCGGGCCGCTGGTCGGCCAGCCCATCAGCTTCCTGCGCACCGACATGCCGCAAGTGGAAACACGCGTGGCCGCTATTTTCCGCCACGACCGCCCCATCATTCCCGAAGGCACCACTGTGGTCGAAGACGGCGACGAGGTGTTCTTCATCGCTGCGACGGAGAACATCCGCAGCGTGCTGCACGAGTTGCGCCGCATGGACAAACCGGTGAAGCGCGTCGCCATCGTGGGCGGCGGCAACATCGGCTTCCGGCTAGCCAAGGCCATCGAGAACGACTATCAGGTGAAGCTGATCGAGCATAACAAGAAGTCCTGCGAGCGCCTGGCCAGCCAGTTGACCCATACCCTGGTGCTGAACGGGGATGGCACCGACGAGAAGCTGATGCAACAGGAGAACATCGGCGAGGTGGATGTGTTCTGCGCGCTGACCAACGACGACGAGAACAACATCATGTCCGCCCTGCTGGCCAAGCAAGCCGGTGCGCGCAAAGTAATCGCCCTGATCAATCGCAGCGCCTATGTCGATCTGCTGCAAGGCGGCAAGATCGACATCGCGCTGTCGCCGGCCCAGGTCACCATCGGTTCTCTGCTGGCCTATGTGCGGCAGGGCGATGTGGCCGCCGTGCACTCGCTGCGGCGCGGCGCGGCGGAGGCGCTGGAACTGGTGGCGCATGGCGACCGCGAATCTTCCCGGGTAGTCGGTCGCCGCATTGACGAGATCGACCTGCCCAAGGGTGCCACCATCGGTGCCCTCGTGCGCAGCAACGAAGTGATCATCGCCCACCACAACACGGTGATCGAAGCCGAAGACCATGTGATCGTGTTCGTCGTCGACAAGAAGATGGTGAAGAAGGTCGAGAAACTGTTCCAGGTCAACATCGGGTTCTTCTGATGGGACGCGCCCTTACCGTCTTCCATGCGCTGGGCTTGCTACTGGTGATGTTCAGCATCACTTATGCCTTCCCCGTCGTCACCTCGCTGATCTACCACGACACTGCTCTGCTGTTGGACTTCCTGCTCGCCATGCTGTGGACAGCCGGGGCCGGAGCCTTGATGTGGCTGGCAACCCGGCACTACAAGAGCGAACTGTCGATCCGACACGGCTACTTGCTGGTGGTGACGATGTGGACGGCGATGCCGTTGTTCGCCACCATACCCTTGCTGCTATCCATCGACGGGTTGTCATTCACCGATGCCTATTTCGAAACCATGTCCGCCATGACCACCACCGGCGCCACCGTGCTGACCGGGCTGGATGGCATGCCGTCGGCGATCAACATTTGGCGCCATGAACTGCAATGGCTGGGCGGTTTGGGCGTGATCGTGCTGGCGGTGGCGGTGCTGCCCCTGCTGGGCATTGGCGGCCGACAACTGTTCAAGGCGGAAACGCCAGGTCCGATGAAAGATACCGCGCTCACCCCGCGCATCGCCGACACCGCGCGCAATCTGTGGATCATCTATGTCGCCATCACGCTGATCTGCATCGGCATGTTGAAATGGGCTGGCATGGACTGGCTGGACGCGGTATGCCATGCTTTTTCGGCGATGGGCTTGGGCGGCTTCTCCACCCATGACGCCAGCGTCGGTTATTTCGATTCACCGCTGATCGAATTCATTCTGATCGTGTTCATGCTGCTTGCGGTGATCAACTTTGCAACGCACTTTCTGGCATGGCGCGGCAAGTCGCTGCGCACCTATTTGCGTGATGCGGAGGCAGTCGCCTCAATCAGTCTGATCGTACTCAGCTGCGGCGGCATCGCGTTGTTTCTGTGGTGGCAGGGTGTCTATCCGGATTACCTGACTGCCTTGCGCCACGCCAGCTTCAACCTGGTCTCGATCGCCACCGACAGCGGCTATGCCAGTGACGATTATGCGCAATGGCCGATCTTCGCGCCGATGTGGATGCTGTTCCTCGGTTGTATCTGTGCCAGCTCAGGCTCCACCGGCGGTGGCATCAAGATGATCCGCACGCTAGTGCTGGTTAAACAAGCCGGACGCGAATTCCTTAAACTGCTGCATCCCGCAGCGATCAACCCAATGAAGATCGGCGGTCAGGTAGTGGCCAATAACATTGTGTTTTCGGTGCTGGGTTTTATCTTCCTGTATTTCATGACCATTGCCACGCTGACCTTCATCCTGTTGATCAGCGGTATGGACTTCATCTCCGGGTTCACCGCGGTGATTGCCTCTGTCAACAACATCGGCCCGGGCTTGGGCACGGTCGGCCCTGCAAGCAACTTCCAGGGCCTGACCGATTTCCAGACTTGGGTGTGTACCTTTGGCATGCTGGTCGGCCGACTGGAGATCTTTACTGTGCTTATCCTGTTCACGCCCGCATTCTGGCGCCGATAAACACGTTGAGGCCGCATGGACAAATGCGGTAGGATTCGCCCGTATCGCGGCGGCGATGCGGCAGGAGGGGATTCTTTCCAACAAACTAGGTGGACAGCATGAGCGATAGTCTGGCCGGGATAAGTGTTTTACTGATAGACGACAGCAACACCATACGCCGCAGCGGCGAGATATTCCTGTCGCAGGCGGGGGCCAAGGTGATACTGGCCGAGGACGGTTTTGACGGTCTGTCGAAAGTGGTCGATCACAAGCCGGACATCATCTTCGTCGATGTCATGATGCCCCGTCTGGACGGCTACCAGACCTGCGCGCTCATCAAGAACCATCGCGATTTCAAGGATGTGCCCGTGGTGATGTTGACCAGCAAGGACACGCTGTTCGACCGCGCACGCGGCAAGCTGGTCGGTTCCGACCAGTATCTGACCAAACCTTTCAGCAAGAAGAGCCTGATCGAGGCGGTCATCGCGCATACGCAACAATACGAGGATGTGGATTATGGCAATTAGTAAAGTAATGGTTGTGGACGACTCGGCGACCGAGCGTCATGTGTTGGGGGACATCCTCGGCAAGAAAGGTTTCCAGGTGGTGTACGCCGAAAGCGGCGAGCAGGCCGTGGCAAATTCCAGGACTGAACTTCCCGACCTGATCCTGATGGATGTGGTGATGCCCGGCCTCAACGGTTTTCAGGCCACGCGCGCGATCACCCATGACGACGCGACCAAGCACATCCCCATCATCATCTGCACCACCAAAGGCCAGGAAACCGACAAGGTGTGGGGGCTGCGTCAGGGCGCAAAGGATTACGTCACCAAACCGATCAGCGCCGACGAATTGCTCGGCAAGATCGACGCGCTCGGTTGATTCCGTAACCGATGTCCAAGCGCTTCAACCTGCGCGAATTCCAGCAACAGGTGCTGGATCGCCTCCAGGCACAGACTGCCGGTGACAGCAGTCAGTCCACGCTGGGCATCCAGCTCGGGCGGGAGCACTGGCTGGTCGACATGACCGACATCAGCGAGGTCATGCCGATGCCGCCGCTCACAGCGGTACCGCTGACCAAGCCCTGGTACTGCGGCGTCGCCAACGTGCGCGGCAATCTGTACAGCGTCATCGACCTGAACACCTATACCCGCCAAGAGGCAACGGCCCGCGATGCGCAAAACCGCGTGCTGCTGCTGGGCCAGCGTTTCGCCTTCAATGCCGGACTGCTGGTATCGCGCGTGCTGGGTCTGCGCAACACCCGGGACTGGTCGCGCAGCGAAGAGAACGGCACGACCATCTTTCACGATCCCGGCGGCCAGAAATGGCACAAGCTGGATATCCACCAATTGCTGTCACAACCAGAGTTTCTGCTGATCGGGGAATGAACCCCGTCGCACAGGGAGAATAAGAAATGGCTTTCAAGTTACCGTTCGCAAAATCCTCTAACAAGCTCGTCAAACATGGTGCCGCCCCGCAACAGGCGTCGAGCGCCATCCGTATCCCCTGGTTCAGCGATCTATCGTTTGATCGCCAATTGCGGGTTTTGGGTTCCCTGCTGCTGGTGTTTCTGGTGGTCGCAGCCGTGTTCACCTATCTGGATACGCGCACGTCGAGCGAAAGCTCGCGCTATGTCGCGCAGGCTTCCAAGCTGCAACTGCTTGCCCTGCAATTGGCCAAGCATGCCGAGGTGGCCAGTATCTCCGGCGAGAACGACGCGTTCGACGCGCTGCTCAGCACGCGCGCCCAGTTCACTGCCACGCTGAACGGGCTGGATCAGGGCAGTGCCGATCTGCCCGCCACCACGGGTGCGCCGCGCGACTCGCTGGACATGCTGCTGCTGAAATGGCAACGGCTGGAGAAGCTGCTCAATCAGGTGGAAGACGGCCGCCCGCTGCTGGTGACGCTGGAACGCGGCGCTTCACTGCAACGCGACATGCTGCTGCGCGCGGAAATGATCGCCCTGCGAGCGCCGCCCGCATACAGCCAGAAAGCCTTCCGTCTGCAACTGTTGCTGGAGCAGATCGTGGGCGCGGTGCAGACCGTGCAAACTTCTTCTTCCATCGACATTCTGGCCACCCTGCCCGACAAGCTGCAGGCAGCCCGCACCCTGTTCAGCGAATTGCCGCAGACCGACAACACCGTGCATGAACTGTCCGAAGAGTTCGACGGCTACCAGAACGTGGTGGGATTCATCATCTCCAACCAGAAACTCCTGCTGAGTTCGCGCCAGGCGGCGCAGCAACTGCTGAACGAGGATGCGCGTATGCAGACGCTGATGCAGAACCTGCTGAACGCATACGAGCAGTCCGCTTCCAACCGCCTCACCAGCTTTGTCGTGGCCGCCTCGGGCGGCATCCTGCTGCTGCTGCTGCTGCTGCTGTCCAAGATATATCTGGACGAATCGCAACGCCGCGAGCATGAATCCGCGCGGATCAACCGCCAGAACCAGCAAGCGATTCTGCGCCTGATGAACGAGCTGTCCGATCTGGCCGACGGCGACCTGACCGCCAAAGCGACCGTCTCGGAAGACATCACCGGCGCCATCGCCGACTCCATCAACTACACCACGGACGAGCTGCGCAAACTGGTGGCGCGTGTTATCACCGCATCGGAACAGGTGAACAAGGCGACCAGCGATGCTGGCCAGGTCGCCAAAGGCCTGTTGAGCGCCACCGGAAAACAGGCGGAGGAGATCCGCGATGCGGGTAGTGCGGTCGAACTGATGACCAAGTCCATTCAGGAAGTCGACAGCAGTGCGGCACAGGCTTCGCAAGTTGCGTCGCGCACCTTGCAGGTGACGGAACAAGGCGCCAAGGCAGTGCAGACATCGGTGACCGGCATGGACGGCATCCGCGAACAGATCCAGGAAACCTCCAAACGCATCAAGCGTCTGGGTGAAAGCTCGCAGGAGATCGGCGAGATCGTGGATCTGATCTCGGACATTACCGAGCAGACCAACGTGCTGGCGCTGAACGCCGCCATCCAGGCGGCATCGGCCGGTGAAGCGGGACGCGGCTTCGCGGTGGTGGCGGAAGAGGTGCAGCGCCTCGCGGAACGTTCCGGCGAGGCGACCAAACAGATCGGCTTGCTGGTGAAGACGATTCAGGGCGACACGCAGGATGCGGTGGCCGCCATGGAAATAAGCACTCAGGGTGTGGTCGAAGGGGCGCGGCTCGCCGACGACGCCGGCCATTCGCTGCAGGAGATCGAAAAAACCACGCGCGAACTGACCGACCTGGTGAACAGTATCTCTGTCTCCACCCAGGTGCAGACCGACATGGCGCAGGAGGTTGCGGCGGCGATGGCGGACATTCTGAAGATCACCGAACAGACCACCAAAGGCACCCAGCTCACCAGCGCTTCGGTCCACCAGCTGGAAGGCCTGGCCCAGGAGCTGAGCGGTTCAGTTTCCGGTTTCAAACTCTAATTTCGGCACAGGAACTTAGTGACTCCCGCGTTCAACCCCCTGCTGCTGTCGTCGGTCAAATCCGAACTGGACAGCTCGCTGGCCACCATCCTCCGCGAACAGGAGCAGTTCTTCTCCTCGGGTGGCAAGCATCCGCTGGATGCAGCACTGGAAGAGTTGCATCGCCTGCGCGGCGTATTGCAGATGTTGCATCTGCAAGGTCTGGTCGCTTTCTGTGCTGAACTGGAAACCCTGCTGCGGGAAATGACGGAGCACCCCGAGGGCGCCACCGTGATGCATCAGGATGCGCTGCGCCATGCACTGTTCGGTCTCACTCATTATCTGGACGCGCTTTCCGACGGCGCTGCCAATGCCGCCCTGCGGCTGTTCCCTGAATACCAGGAATTGCATCAGGTGCGCGGTCTGGATATGGCATTCGAGGTCGATCTGTTCTTCCCCGAACTGAACGTCGATCTGCCCGTCGAACTGACGGCGGGCGCATTGCCCGGCGATGCGCCCGCGCGTATCAAACAAGCGCGCATGCACTTCCAGCAAGGATTGCTCAAGTACTTGCGCCAGGACGCAACGGACGATGCTTTGCGTGCCATGACGGCCACCGTCAAAACCGTCGCAAATTGTGTGGCGGGCGAGGAACGCGCCTTCTGGTGGGTGGCGGAAGGCATGCTGAACTGCGTTTTGCTGGACGGGCTTCCGCCCGAATTGAACGCCAGAAAATCGTTCAGCCGCATCGATCAGGCTATGCGCGCCCTGCTGGATGACAGCGCGTTCGACATGGTCGCGGCGATGAGCGAGATGCTCTATCTGATCGCGCGCAGCCACACCGTCAATGAAACGGTGGAACAGATCAGGCAGGTGTTCGATCTGGATACCTACCTGCCCGAAGCGCCTCCTCTGCCACCCGGCGAGACATCGGCATTGCTGGAAAACATGCGCGCGCAACTCGCCGCAGCGGACGAAGCATGGGAACAGTGCGTGCTGAACGACCGCGCTTCCTGCGCGCGTTTCGGCACGCAGTCCGAGCAATTGCATGCCTTGTCCGAACAGCTGGACCGCAACACGCTGCAGTTCCTGTGCAAACAGATCCATGCCACCGCGCAGCATGTGGAGAACCCGGAACATGCGCAGACCATCGCGATGGATATGGCGATGGCCCTGCTGTTGCTAGACAGCGGCATCGGGCATTACCAGCATCTGGGCAGCGGCTTCCACGAGCAGGCGCGTCTGCTCACTTCGCGCTTGCATGAAACACTGCTGAACCAGCCCGAAGACCAGAACAAACTGGCCACGCTGGTCGCGCTGTATTGCGAGATGGAGCAGCGGGAAGTCATGGCACCGCTGGCAGCCGAGATGCAGAACAACCTGCAGCATATCGAGCAGACATTGAACGCTTTCTTCGGCAATGCGGCCAAGCGTTCCGAACTGCTGCAGGTCAATCGCCTGCTGAGCCAGGTGCAGGGCGGTTTGCACATCCTGTCGCTGGATATCGCGGAACAACTGCTGGTCACCCTGCGCCGGATCACCGAGCGCTACCATCAGGGCGACACCCCTGCCGCCGCCGAGATGCGCGCCGTGGCGTCCGCCATCAGCGTCATGGACGACTACGTGCACGGGCTGACATTGGGGCAGAAGCCCGATCCCTTGTCGCTGAACGATGTACTGCGCGAGTTGGCCGAGGCGACCGCCGACCATGCACAGGCTGTAACGGAAGCGGTCGAAGAAGCGACGCCCGCATCGGTGGTGTCCGTGCGTTCCGGTGACGAGGACGCCGAATTGCTGGAGGTCTTCCTGGAAGAAGCGCAGGAAGTGATGGAGACCTTGCGCGCCAATCTGGAAGTCTCGCGCCTGCATCTGGACAGTCGCGAGCCGTGGATCACCATGCGCCGCGCCTTCCATACCCTCAAGGGCAGCGGGCGCATGGTGGGGCTGACCGAACTGGGCGAAGTCGCCTGGGCGGTCGAGCGCGCCATGAACAAATGGATCGCCTCCAATCAGCCGGCCACTCCCGATCTGCTCGATCTGGTCGGCGACGCCGAAGTGTTGTTCCAGCACTGGGTAGATATGCTGGAGAGCGGCAGCACCACAGCGCAGATAGACACCTCCAATCTGCTCACGCTGGCAGACTGCATCGAGCACGACAAACCGGTACCCCAGCCTGCCGTGCCTGCAGCAGCCGAACCCGAGCCGCGGATCGAAACTGCTGACGAGGCCGCCCCCGAACCCGAGGAAGAAGGCCCGGTCATCATCGGCGACGTCAGCATGTCGCCGGTATTATTCCAAATCGCGTCGGAAGAAGCGCTGCAGCATGTGAGCGCGCTGCGCGCCTGCTTCGACAACGTTCAGATGGCTGCCAAACCGGTCGTGTCTTACGACTTCATGCGCGCCGCCCACACGCTGGCTGGCGTCAACCGCACCATGGGCTTTCTGCCGATCGCCGAACTCGCTTACACCCTGGAGATGTGGCTGGAACCGCGCATCGACAAAGCGGGTGCCATCGGCACGCCGCAGCTGGTTTTGCTGGACGATGTCATCACCCGGCTGGATGAGCTGTGCCACGGCGTACATGAGCGCGTCGCGCCGGCCGCACAAACCGAACT
The DNA here is from genome assembly GCA_011620315.1 of Sideroxydans sp. Lineage (GTDB taxonomy): Bacteria > Pseudomonadota > Gammaproteobacteria > Burkholderiales > Gallionellaceae > Sideroxyarcus. The sequence continues at coordinate 19,773 of WOZO01000051.1, forward strand.
GATCGAACGCCTGCTGGCAGACAAGGCGCTCGGCAGCTCCGACATCCCGCAAGAGTCTGAAGCGACTGCGCACGAGGAAGTCATGCAAATCGCGGCGCCGGTCGAGCCGGTTGCTGCAACAGCGGCACCCGCCGAACCAGTGCCGGAAAGTGTCGAGCAGGAGCAAGCAGCATCCGCGCCCCAAGCTGCGCCGCACGAGCGCACCGTCCACGACGAGGTGGATGAACAATTGCTCCCCATCTTCCTGGAAGAAGCCCACGAGCTCTATCCGCAGATCGGCAGCACCTTGCGCGCCTGGCGCGACAATCCCGAAGATGCGCAACAGGGACGCAACCTGCAGCGCAGCCTGCACACGCTCAAGGGCAGTGCGCGCATGGCCGGCGCGATGCGCTTGGGCGAACTGACCCACCGTGTCGAAGACCGCGTCGGTAAAGCGATCTCGCAACACGCACTGGACGAAAGCCTGTGGAACGAGATGGACAACTATCTGGACCGCATCGCGCACGCCATCGAGCAATTGACCCTGCCGCCCGCTGTCAAACCGGCGGCGCAGCCGCCGGTCGCGGAAGAGGCCGCGGCCGTTGCGCCGGAATCTGCCGCGACGGCGGCAACTGTCGCCGCACTGGATGTCGGCGCGGAGCGCGCGATGCAATCCGCCATGCTGCGTGTGCGCTCCGATATCGTGGACCGATTGGTCAACGAAGCCGGCGAGGTCAGCGTGACGCGCTCGCGTGCCGAGGCCGAATTGCGCGAGTTCAAAACCAGCGTGCTGGAACTGACCGACAGCGTGAGCCGCCTGCGCAAACAATTGCGCGAGATCGAGATTCAGGCGGAAAGCCAGATGCAGGCCAATGTCGCCGTCAACTCCAATGTCGCCGATCAATTCGATCCGCTGGAATTCGACCGCTTCACCCGCTTCCAGGAACTGACGCGCTTCATGACCGAGAGTGTGCACGACGTGCAGACGGTGCAGCAGACGCTGCTGAAGAATCTGGACGAGACCTCCGCCGCGCTGAATGCCCAGGCGCACCTCAACCGCGATCTGCAACAGGGCCTGATGAGCATCCGCATGGTGCCTTTCGCCAGCATCAGCGAGCGCCTGTACCGCATCGTGCGCCAGACCGGCAAGGAACTGGGCAAGCGCGCCAACCTGGAATTGTCCGGCACCGAGATCGAGCTCGACCGCAGCGTGCTGGAAAAGATGACGGCACCGTTCGAACATCTGCTGCGCAACGCCATCGCGCATGGTCTGGAAACTCCTGAACAGCGCAGCCGGAGCGGCAAGCCGCCCATCGGTGAAGTGCGCTTCTCTTTGCGTCAGGAAAGCAATGAAGTGGTGTTCGAACTGGCCGATGACGGTGTCGGCCTGAACATCGAACGCATCCGCCAGAAAGCGCTGGACAACGGCCTCATCGCCGCCGATGAGGAGATCAGTGATGAGCAGTTGATGCAGCTGATCTTCACTGCCGGTTTATCTACCGCCGGGGAAGTGACCGAGATCGCCGGGCGCGGCGTCGGCCTGGATGTGGTGCGCAGCGAGGTATCTGCTTTGGGCGGGCGCGTCGATGTCAGTTCCGAGCCGGGCAAAGGCGTGCGTTTCACCATCCACCTGCCGTTGACGCTGGCGGTGACGCGCACCCTGATGGTGCGCGCGGCACACGCCGTCTATGCATTGCCCGCCACCATGGTCGAGCATGTGCAACAGGTGAGGGCGGCGGAATTGAACGCGCTCTATGCGCAGCAATATATCGATTGGCAGGACAAGCGCTACCCCTTGTTCTACCTGCCGCGCGTGCTCGGCGACGATCAGGCAGAGGTGGTCAGCCTGCCGCACAACCCCGTTCTGCTGCTGCGCAGCGGCGAACAGCGCATCGCTTTGCATGTCGACGCCCTGCTCGGCAACCAGGAAGTCGTGGTCAAGAACATCGGCCCGCAACTGGCGCGCCTGCCCGGCATCGCCGGCGCGACGGTATCCAGCAGCGGTGCGGTGATCCTGATCATCAATCCGGTGGCCTTCACCCAGCGTATTGCGGTAACACGCAAGATCGCCAAGAAGGCGGTCGCCGAAGCAGTGCACAGCAAGCCGCTGGTGATGGTGGTCGACGATTCACTGACCGTGCGCAAGATCACCACCCGTCTGCTGGAGCGCAACGGCTACCTGACCGTCACCGCCAAGGACGGCGTGGATGCGCTGGAACAGTTGATGGAGATCTCGCCCGACGTGATGCTGCTGGATATCGAGATGCCGCGCATGGACGGATTCGAGCTGGCCAAACGGCTGCGCCAGGACAGCAAGACCAAGACCCTGCCCATCATCATGATCACCTCGCGCACCGCGGACAAACACCGCAACTACGCAATGGAGCTGGGCGTGAACGAGTACCTCGGAAAACCGTTCCAGGAAGAGGAATTGCTCGGCCACATCGCCCGCTTTGTCAAACAGTGATGCACTGCATCTAATTTGTGAAGGCTGGCGGCAATAGCTACAATGCCGCCATGTCCGACATCGACCTCACCAACCACTTCCTGATCGCCATGCCTGCGATGACCGATCCCTTCTTTGCCAAATCGCTCACCTATGTGTGCGAACACAATGAAGAAGGCGCGATGGGTATCGTGGTGAACCGCCCGATCAGCCTGACCTTGAGCGAGTTGTTCGCACAGATCAATATGCCGCTGACCCAGTCCGAACTGGAAGACATGGCTGTGCATTTCGGCGGCCCGGTGCAAACCGACCGCGGCTTCGTGTTGCATGACACAGGTAAAGCGTGGCAATCCACGCTACAAGTGAATGACAAGGTCAGTCTCACCACCTCCAAGGACATCCTGCAGGCAGTCGGAGAAGGCAGCGGCCCCAAACATCTGCTGATCACACTGGGTTATGCCGGTTGGTCGGAAGGTCAACTGGAACAGGAGATCGCCGACAACGCTTGGCTGTCGGTGCCTGCCACCGCACACATCCTGTTCGACCTGCCGGCCGAAGAACGTCTGCCTGCCGCGATGGCGCTGCTCGGTGTCGACTACGCCACCCTGTCGGAGGAAGCCGGACATGCCTGAGGGCGTGACCGCGATTTATTCCGGCACTTTTCTCGCTTTCGATTTCGGTACCCGCCGCATTGGCATCGCCGTCGGCAACAGTATTTCCGGTACTGCCTGCCCGCTGACCACCATCAACGACGAGCGCAACGACATGCGCTTCGCCACCATCGGGGCACTGCTGCAGGAATGGCAACCGGCGGCGCTGGTAGTCGGCCTGCCCTGCAACGATGACGGCACGCCGCACGAGATGACCGCCCACTGCCGCCGCTTTGCCAACCGGCTCAAAGGGCGCTTCAATCTGCCCACGCTTTTGGTTGATGAGCGGTATACTTCCGCCGCCGCGAGTTCAGCACTGGATGAGGAAGGGATACACGGCAGAAAGCAGAAATCCCTGATCGATCAGTATGCCGCGCAACAGATACTGCAAGCGTATTTCGATGAACCCAGCGCAGGGATCCATGCATGAATAATCCACAGTTGAACAAGAACGGTGAGCTGCAGCACCTGCTGACCACCGAAGGCTTGCCCGCGCGCATCCTGCGCGACATCCTCGACCAGGCGGGCGAGTTCGTGAATCCGCACGGCGGCAGCGAGCTACGCAAAGTACCTTTGCTGCACGGCAAATCGGTGTTCAACATCTTCTTCGAGAACAGCACCCGCACCCGCACCACCTTCGAGATCGCGGCCAAGCGCCTGTCAGCCGACGTGGTCAACCTCAACATCGGCTCTTCCTCCACCAGCAAGGGCGAGACCTTGCTCGATACCGTAGACAACCTATGCGCGATGCACGCCGACATGTTCGTGGTGCGCCATTCCACCAGCGGCGCGGCACACCTGATCGCCAAGCATGTCGCGCCCGATATCCATGTGATCAATGCCGGCGACGGACGCCATGCCCACCCGACGCAGGCGCTGCTGGACATGTTCACCATCCGCCACTACAAAAAAGAGTTCCACAATCTGACCGTCGCCATCGTTGGCGACGTGCTGCACTCGCGCGTGGCGCGCTCGCAGATCCACGCGCTGACTACGCTGGGTGTGCCGGAAGTGCGCGTGGTCGCACCCAAGACACTGTTGCCGACCCATGTCGACAAGCTGGGCGTGCACGTCTTCCACAACATGGAAGAAGGCCTCAAAGGCGTGGATGTGGTGATGATGCTGCGCCTGCAGAACGAACGCATGCAGGGCGCGTTACTGCCCTCGGCGCAGGAGTATTTCAAATACTACGGCCTGACCCAGGATCGTCTGGCGCTGGCCAAAGACGATGCCATCGTGATGCATCCGGGCCCGATGAACCGCGGTGTGGAGATTGACTCCAGCGTGGCGGACGGTTCGCAGGCGGTGATCTTGCCGCAGGTGACTTTCGGCATCGCGGTGCGCATGGCGGTGATGAGCATGCTGGCGGGGAATTGACCATGAACATCCATATCAGGAACGGTCGCCTGATCGATCCCAAGAACCAGCTCGACTCGCAGCAGGACCTGTTCATCGTCGACCGCCGCGTCGCGGCCATTGGCAACGTCCCCAAAGGTTTTGTCGCCGAGCAGGTGATCGATGCCGCCGGCATGATCGTGATGCCGGGATTGGTCGATGTGGCGGCGCGCCTGCGCGAGCCGGGTTATGAATATCGTGCGACGCTGGAATCGGAGATGGCCGCTGCCGTGGCCGGCGGCGTGACATCACTTGCTTGCCCGCCCGATACCGATCCGCCGCTGGACGAGCCGGGATTGGTAGAGATGCTGAAGCACCGCGCGCGCGCGCTCAATCAGTGCCGCGTGTTCCCACTGGGTGCGTTGACCTATGGTCTGAAGGGTGCCGAGCTGACCGAGATGGTCGAGTTGACCGAAGCCGGCTGCAAGGCATTCAGCCAGGCTGATGCACCGCTCACCGATACTCGCGTGCTGATGCGCGCCATGCAATATGCGGCGACCTTCGGCTATCGCGTGTGGCTGCGCCCACAGGACAGTTTCCTCGCCAAGAATGGTGTGGCACATGACGGCGAAGTCGCTACCCGCCTCGGTCTGCCGCCGATCCCGGTGGTCGCCGAAACCATCGCGTTGTCCACCGCACTGCAACTGGCACGGGAGACTAGCGTCACTTTGCATATCTGCCGCCTTTCCAGCGCCGCCGCTGTAGACATGGTCCGTGCGGCCAAGCAGGAAGGATTGAACGTCACCTGCGACGTATCCATGAACCATGTGCACCTGACCGAGATGGACATCGGCTACTTCGACGCCAACTGTCATCTGATGCCACCGCTGCGCAGCCAGCGCGACCGCACCGCCCTGCGTGCCGGCCTGCTGGACGGCACCATCGATGCGATCTGCTCCAACCATTCGCCGGTGGACGACGATGCCAAACTGTTGCCGTTCGCGGAAGCGGAAGCCGGGGCGACCGGGCTGGAGCTGTTGCTGACTTTGGTGTTGAAGTGGGCCGAACAGGAAAAAGTACCGCTGTTGCACGCGTTGTCGCGCGTCACCATCAACCCGGCAAAATTGCTGGGCCAGAAGATGGGGCACCTGTCGCTGGGCGCGCATGCCGACATCTGCATCTTCGACCCCGCCGCCAACTGGCGCGTGGAACCTGCCGCGTTGCGCAGTCAGGGCAAGAACACGCCGTTCAACGGTTATGAGATGCAGGGCCGCGTGCGCTACACCCTGCTAGACGGGCAGCTCGTTTTCCAACAATAGGCGCGCCCAGCCGGGCGTGCCGTTCTTTACGTGAACAATATGAACAATCCATTACTCGACCAATCCGGTCTGCCGCGCTTTGCCGAGATCAAGCCCGAACATGTCGCGCCAGCCATCGACAAGTTGCTGGCCGAGAACCGCGCGCTGAATTCGCGCCAGTTGTCCGACGCTGTACCGCCGACCTGGGATGCTTTTGTCCGTCCCATGGAAGATGCCAACGAGCGCCTGTCCCGCGCATGGGGTCCTGTAGGACACCTGAACGCGGTGATGAATTCGCCAGAGCTGCGCGAGGCTTACAACACCACGCTGCCCAAGATTACCCAGTATTACGCGGAGCTCGGCCAGAACCAGGCGCTGTTCGAGAAGTTCAAGGCTTTGCGCGCCAGTGCCGAATTCGGCACCCTGAGTCCCGCCCGCAAGCAGGTGATCGAGAACGAGTTGCGTGATTTCCGTTTGGGCGGTGCCGAACTGCCCGAGGACAAGAAGACGCGCTATCTGCAAGTGCAGGAACGCCTGAGCGAACTCTCTTCGCGCTTCTCGGACAATCTGCTGGATGCCACAAATGATTTCACGCTGCTGGTCGAGCAGCGCGGCGAAGTGACCGGTCTGCCGGAAGACGTTTTGCAGACTGCGTGTGAAACCGCAGAAGCTGCGGGAAAGACCGGCTGGCTGTTCACCCTGAAAGCGCCTTCCTATATGCCGGTGATGCAGTTCGCCGACAACCGCGAACTGCGTCAAAAGATATACCGCGCCTACGCCACACGCGCTTCCGAATTCGGCAAGCACGACTGGGACAACACGCCGCTGATGGACGAGATCGTCGCGCTGCGTGCGGAGGAAGCGCAGCTGCTCGGTTTTGCCAACTACGGCGAACTGTCGCTCGCAGCCAAGATGGCCGAGACGCCGCAGCAGGTTGTCGATTTCATGCGCGAACTGGCGCAACGCGCGCGACCGTTCGCCGAGAAGGACCTGCTCGAACTGCGCGCATTCGCCGCCAAGGAATTGGGCTTGAGCGAATTGCACTCATGGGATGTGGCTTACACCAGCGAAAAACTGCGCGAACAGCGCTACGCCTTCTCCGAACAGGAAGTGAAGCAATATTTCCCAGAGGATGCCGTTTTGAGCGGCTTGTTCAAACTGGTTGAGACGCTGTACGGTCTGACCATCAATTCGTCCAATGCACCGGTATGGCATGAATCAGTGCGCTTCTTTGATATCCGCGACGACCAGGGTGGCCTGGTCGGCCAGTTCTATTTCGATCTGTATGCACGCAACAGCAAGCGCGGCGGTGCCTGGATGGACGATGTGATCACCCGTCGCCGTCTGGCCGACGGCACGATCCAGACGCCGGTCGCCTACATGAACTGCAACTTCTCTGCACCGGTCGGCGGCAAACCTGCCTTGTTCACCCACGACGAGGTGAACACGCTGTTCCACGAGTTCGGCCACGGCCTGCATCATCTGCTGACCGAAGTGGAAGAACTGGGCGTGTCCGGCATCAACGGCGTGGAATGGGATGCGGTGGAGCTGCCCAGCCAGTTCATGGAGAACTTCTGCTGGGAATGGGATGTGTTGCAGAACATGACGCGTCATGTGGACAGTGGCGAGCCTTTGCCGCGCGAGCTGTTCGACAAGATGCTGGCTGCAAAGAACTTTCAAAGCGGCCTGGCCACGCTGCGCCAGATTGAGTTCGCTTTGTTCGACATGCTGATGCACAGCAATTTCCTGCCCGGCAGCGGCAAGTCCATCCTGCAGCTGCTGGACGAAGTCCGCGCCGAGGTCGCCGTGCTGATCCCGCCCGAGTTCAACCGTTTCCCGCAGAGCTTTGCGCACATCTTCTCCGGCGGTTACGCGGCCGGTTATTACAGCTACAAGTGGGCGGAGGTGTTGTCGGCCGATGCTTACAGCCTGTTCGAGGAACACGGCGTGCTCAATCCGGAGATCGGTGCGCGCTTCCGCAGCGAGATCCTGTCCTTCGGCGGCGCACGGTCGGCGATGCAATCCTTCACTTCGTTCCGCGGACGCGCGCCTTCCATCGACGCGCTGCTGCGGCATAATGGGCTGGTCGAACACAAATAATCAGGAGGTCGCCATGCGTGTTTTGATGTTTATCACCTTGTTCTGCGTGATCGCTTTAAACGCGCAGGCCGAACTGTATCGTTCCGTCGACAGCCAAGGTAAGGTGCACTACAGCGACACACCTTTGCCCGGCACCGACGATGTGGAACAGCTGAAGCTGGGCACCCCGCCGACTCCCGATGCCAGCTTGCCTTATGAGACGCGGCGTGCCCAGCAACGCTTTCCTGTGACGCTGTATATCGCGCCCGGCTGTGGCGCACCCTGTGATGAGGCACAGGCATTCTTGCGCAAGCGCGGCATCCCGTACTCCGAACAGAATCTGGATACTTTTGAAAAGGCCGATGCATACAAAAAGGAAACCGGCGGCCTGCAGATTCCTGCCATCACCATCGGCAATACCCGACTCAAGGGCTTCCTTGATTCTTCCTGGAACAAGGAACTGGATTTCGCCGGCTACCCCAAGTCCGCCCCCTACCGTCCGCGCGCTGCGCAGCCTGCGCAATGAAGATAGCTACCTGGAACGTCAATTCGCTCAAGGTGCGTTTACCGCACCTGCTTGACTGGCTGGCGCAAGCGCCGGTGGACGTGTTGTGCCTGCAGGAGACCAAGACTGAAGACAAGAACTTTCCGCTGGCGGAAATTGTAGCGGCCGGTTTCCGCTGTGTCTACAGCGGGCAGAAGACTTATAACGGCGTCGCCATCCTCAGCCGTGAAGCGGCCAGCGATGTACTGGTCGGCATCCCCAACTTCGAAGATGAGCAGAAGCGCGTGCTCGCTGCGACCATAGCCGGCGTGCGCATCATCTGTGTCTACATCCCCAACGGCCAGGAGGTCGGCTCGGACAAATATGCATACAAGCTGCGCTGGCTGGCCGCCTTGCATGACTGGCTGCAGGACGAGATGCGGAAGTATCCCAAGCTGGCTTTGCTGGGCGACTACAACATCGTCCCCGATGATCGCGACGTATACGATCCGCTTGCCTGGAAGGACAAGGTGCTGTGCAGCGTGCCGGAACGCGAGGCATTCCAGGGGCTGCTGGCCCTCGGTCTGCGCGATGCGTTCCGCTTGTTCGAAGACGGCGGGAAATTCTATTCCTGGTGGGATTACCGCATGATGGCTTTCCGCCGCAACATGGGTATGCGCATCGACCACATCCTCATCAGCGAAGCGCTGCAATGTACCGGCTGCCATATCGACAAAGCGCCGCGCAAACTGGAACGTCCTTCCGACCACACCCCTGTGGTGGCCGAAGTCGTTTGAACTCGTCCGCAGTCGAACTGCTGTTCGTAGATGACCGCCTGCTGGTCGCCGTTAAGCCTGACGGCCTGTTATCGGTGCCCGGGCGCGGCGCGGAGAAACAGGATTGTCTGTCTGCCCGCCTCCAGCAACAATTCCCCGATGCCCTGGTCGTTCATCGACTCGATATGGCCACATCCGGCTTGATGTTGTTCGCGCGCGGCACCGGGATGCAGCGCAGGTTGTCGATCATGTTTCAGCAGCGCGAGATGGAAAAACGCTACCTAGCAATTTGCGCGGGCACACTGCAACAGTCCCGGGGCGAGATTGATTTGCCCATCGCGCCCGACTGGCCGAACCGACCCTTGCAGCGTATCGACACCGAACATGGCAAGCCCTCGCTTACGCGTTATCGCCTGTTGCAGCGTGAGAGTGATCGTTCACGCGTCGAACTGGAGCCGGTCACCGGGCGCACGCACCAATTGCGTTTGCATATGGCGGCGCTTGGTCACCCTATCCTTGGCGATGCGCTGTATGGCGATGAACGCAGCGCGCCGCGCTTGTTGCTACATGCTTATATGTTGCGCTTTCCCCATCCCGCGAGTGTGGAATTGATGACCTTCAAACATATACCATCGTTCTGAATTCGCGTCTCGCTACGGTATACTGCGCGCCCTGTTTGTTCTCAAATTTAAGGATTTACATGAAACGTTTTGCTGTTGCCCTGACTTTGCTACTCACCAGCTTGTCCCTGATCTCTACCAGCGCCGAAGCCAAGCGTCTAGGCGGCGGCCTCAACATCGGTAAACAACGCACCATGAGTGCCCCGCAAAAGCAGGCCGCACCCGCGCCGACCCAGGCCAGTCCCGCACCGGCAGCTGGCACCCCTGCCAAGCAGGGCAACAAGTGGCTAGGGCCGCTGGCCGGTATCGCCGCCGGGCTGGGACTGGCGGCGCTGTTCTCTCACTTCGGCATCGGCGAGGGCATGGGTTCTTTGCTGATGATTTTGTTGCTGGTTGGCGGCGCTTTCTTGCTGTTTTCCATGCTGCGCAAGAAGCGGCAACCCGCGATGCAGTATGCCGCCGCAGGGGCTGACTATGGCTCCGCGCCTCATCCTGCGCCTGTCACGACTGTGCCTACCGATACGGTGCCGCAGCGTGCAGCAAATATTCCGGCGGATTTCCCGGTGGAAAGTTTTCTGCGTAGCGCCAAGATGTCTTTCATCCGCCTGCAGGCCGCCAATGACCGCAAGGATCTGAACGACATCCGTGAATACACCACACCCGGGATGTTCGCCGAGTTCAGTATGCAATTGCAGGAGCGTGACGATGCCGCGCAGCAAACCGATGTCGGCTTTGTCAACGGCGAGTTGCTGGAAGTCGTGACCGAGAACGACATTGCCATCGCCAGCGTGCGCCTGAGCGGCCAGCTGCGCGAGAACAATGGTGCGCCCGAGCACTTCGAGGAAGTCTGGCACGTGCAGAAAGATCTGAGGGATGACAATTCTGTTTGGCTGCTGGCCGGAATTCAGCAGCATTGAACGTGAACTGAAGTAGACTTGCGGGCACGGCGCTTTGGCCGTGCCTTTTTCATTTGTACGATGCGTTTATTTCGACTGATCAAGATCATCTACATCGTCCTGCGCTTCGGTCTGGACGAATTCCTGCTGGCGCATGCGCGCACCAGCTGGCTGTTGCGCCCGCTCAATTTGCTGCTGTTCTTCCGTGACAACAAGCGTCCGCGCGGATTGCGGCTGCGGCTGGCACTGGAAGCGTTGGGGCCTATCTTCGTCAAGTTCGGTCAGTTGTTGTCCACCCGCCGCGATCTGATCCCGACCGATATCGCCGATGCGCTCGCGTCGCTGCAGGATCAGGTACCGCCCTTCCCGTCAGTGCAGGCTGTGGCGCTGCTGGAATCTGCCTATGGCAAACCGCTGCAAGATGTATTCGCCAGTTTCGATCAATTGCCGGTCGCCAGCGCTTCCGTCGCGCAAGTGCATTTTGCGGTGCTGCCGGACGGGCGCGAGGTCGCCGTCAAGATCTTGCGACCCGGTGTCAAGCTGATCATCGAGCACGATCTCGCTTTGCTCGACATCGCTGCTTCGCTCATAGAGCACCTGTGGCAAGACGGCAAGCGCCTGAAGCCGAAAGAGGTCATCGCCGAGTTTGAAAAGACGCTGCATGATGAGCTCGACCTGATGCGCGAAGCGGCCAATGCCAGCCAGTTGCGGCGCAACTTCATCGATGCGACCTTGCTGCTGGTGCCGGAGATCTACTGGGATTGGTGCAGCGCGCAGGTGATGGTGATGCAGCGCATGCTTGGCATTCCTGTCAGCCAGATCGCGGCCATGCGCGAAGCCGGGATTGATATTCCGAAACTGGCCAGCGACGGTGTGACGATCTTCTACACCCAGGTGTTCCGTGACGGCTTCTTCCATGCCGATATGCATCCCGGCAACATTCTGGTCGCGCTTGACGGTCGTTATGTGGCGCTGGATTTCGGCATCATGGGCACGCTCACCGACAACGACAAGCATTACCTGGCGCACAACTTCATCGCCTTCTTCAATCGCGATTACCGGCGCGTGGCCGAGTTGCATATCGAGTCGGGCTGGGCACCCGCCAGCACGCGCATCGATGAGTTCGAGGCCGCGATCCGTGCCGTGTGCGAACCTATCTTTGACAAACCGCTGCGCGAGGTCTCGTTCGGCCGCATCCTGCTGAGGCTGTTCCAAACCTCGCGACGTTTCGGTATCCAGATCCAGCCGCAATTGGTGCTGCTGCAGAAGACACTGCTGAACATCGAAGGACTTGGACTGCAGCTTGATCCCGAACTTGACCTGTGGAAGACGGCCAAACCCTGGCTGGAACGCTGGATGAGTGAGCAGATCGGATGGCGCGGATTTTTGAAAGCCCTGCAGCGGGAGACCCCGCGTTTCACCACCCTGATCCCAGAATTGCCCCGCCTGATCCATCAGCGTCTGAGACAGGCGCCTTATGAGCACGCGGCGCCGCTATTGCTGGAGTTGGTCATTCAGCAGAGACGGCGCAATGGTTGGCTGTCTGTGATCGCCGTGTTGCTGGCTGCCGCCCTTGCGTTAGCCTTCTTTGTTCAATTCGGCTAGATAAAGCCGGTTTCGGTCAGTTCTTTTGCAAGCGCTCTATAGTCTGCGGCGCCGGGGCTATTGGGCGCATAAGCGAACACGTCCAGGCCGTGCATCGGGCTGGTGGCCAGTGCAACCGTCTCTCCGATGCGCGTCTTGCACACCAGATTGCCGTAGCGTTGTTTGAGTTTGTCGTAGATGTCGAATGACAACTTGCGGCGGGAGTCGAATCGGGTCACCACGATGCGTCGCTCGAATGTCCTTTGCAGCTTCTTCTCCAGCACATTCAGTGCGCTGTCCAGCCTGTGCACGCCATGCTGCGACAGAAAATCCGGTGATACCGGTATCAATACCTTGTCTGCCGCCAGCAATGCGTTCAGCGTCAATACACCGAGCATGGGACAGCAATCTATCAGGATCGGCGCACCGGTCAGCGCCAGTTCTTCCGCCAGCCCTTGTTTCATTTTCTTGGCAGCCTGCGGGTCGTTGCCGTACATTGCATCTATCTTGGACAGTTCCAGTGTTGCCGGAATCAGCTGCCATCCGGCCGGTGTTTCATAAAGCAGTTTTGCCAAGGGCGTGCCGTCTCTAAAGAAGGAGACGATGCTATCCCGCTGCGTTGTGCCATGACGCAGCCCGGATGCCAGGCTGAGATGGCCCTGCGGGTCCATATCGATGGCGATCGGGCTGCGCTGGGCAAGCGACAACGCTGCCGTCAGATTAAGGCAGGTCGTGGTCTTGCCTACACCACCTTTTTGGTTGAATACGGCGATGGTCGCCATGCTGTGTTTTTCTCCGGTATTGCGGGAGGATGGAGCGCGGCGTCCTCGACCGGTATTCGGCTTGAGTGCAAGCGAATACCGCCGGATTGTGCTGCTTTATTCCACCGTGACGGATTTGGCGAGGTTTCGAGGCTTGTCCACATCCGTTCCCTTTTGCAGTGCTACGTAATATGCCAAGAGTTGCAAAGGGGCAGTGTGCAGAATAGGGCTGAGAAAGCCCGCGTGTTCCGGCATTTGCAGGATGTGTACGCCCTCGCTGGCGTGGATGTGAGTGTTTGCATCTGCAAAGACAAAGAGCTCGCCGCCCCGCGCCCTGACTTCCTGCAGATTGGATTTGAGCTTTTCCAGCAATGTATCGTTGGGGGCGACCGATACCACCGGCATGTCTTTGTCCACCAACGCCAGCGGGCCATGCTTCAACTCTCCGGCCGGGTAGGCTTCGGCGTGGATATAGGAGATCTCTTTAAGTTTGAGTGCGCCTTCTGCTGCAATCGGGAAATGCATACCGCGGCCCAGGAACAGCGCGTGATGTTTGTCTGCGAAATGTTTGGATATCTCGGCGATCTGCGGTTCCAGATCCAATACTTTCTGCATGGCGGCCGGAAGATGACGCAGTTCGTGCAGGAATTGTTGTTCTCGCGCGTCACTGAGACGACCGCGTACTTTTGCCATCACCAGCGTAAGCAGAAACAGGCCCGCCAGTTGCGTGGTAAATGCCTTGGTGGATGCCACACCGATTTCAGGACCGGCGCGCGTCAGGAATCGCAATTTTGATTGGCGAATGATCGCGCTTTCCGGCACGTTGCAGATCGCCAGCGTGTAGCCATGCCCAGTTGCTTTCGCATGATTCAGTGCGGCCAATGTATCTGCCGTTTCTCCAGACTGCGAAATCGTCACCACCAGCGTTTTTGGATTGGCTACGCTGGTACGGTAGCGGTATTCGCTGGCGATCTCGACTGTGCAAGGGATGCCGGCAATCTCTTCCAGCCAGTAGCGTGCGACTTGTCCCGCGTGGTTGCTGGTACCGCAGGCGAGAATGAGGATGTTCTCTACTTTTGGGAAGATGTCGGTGGCTTCCGCGCCGAAGATCCCCGGTAGCAGTGACTGGCTATTGCATACTGATTCCAGCGTATCCGCCAATGCCTGCGGTTGTTCGTGGATCTCCTTCTGCATGTAGTGCCGGTACTCACCCAACTCCACGCTGTCATTGTTCAACTCGCTTATCTGTACCGGTCGTTGTGCCGCGGCACCTTGTGCATCGATGATGCAATAGCCGTCAACGTTCAGCTCGACCACGTCCCCCTCTTCCAGATATACCACGTTCCTTGTGACCTGCAGCAACGCCGACATGTCGGAACCGACGAAGTGTTCGCCTTCGCCTACGCCCAGTAACAGCGGGCTTCCTTTACGGGCCGCGATGAGCTGGTGCGGCTTGTCTGCCGCGATGACGCCGATCGCATAGGCACCCACCAACTGGGACAGCGCCTTCTGCGTTGCCACCAGCAAATTACCCTGCGCATAGTGGCTATGGATCAAGTGCGCGATCACTTCAGTATCCGTGTCTGAAGTGAATTCGTATCCCTGTGCAGTCAGCTCTGCTCTTAACTCTTCGTAATTTTCGATGATGCCGTTATGCACCACGGCGATCACATCGCGGCTCATGTGCGGGTGTGCGTTGCGTTCACTCGGCACACCGTGCGTCGCCCAGCGCGTGTGCGCGATGCCGACCTCACCTTGTATGTGGGCGCTCTTCTGTCCCAACTCGGCTACCCGCCCTTCGCTGCGCACACGCTCCAGCTTGCCTTCATGCACGACAACCAGGCCGGCCGAATCATAACCACGATATTCCAGACGCAGTAGACCGTTGACCAGAACTGGGACGATGTTGCGTTTTGCGACTGCTCCGACGATACCGCACATGCTATTTCTTTCCTTTCACGGGACGTTGCCAGCCGGCAATCGTGAGTTGTCTACTGCGGGAGAGAGTGAGTTCCCCTGCGGGCGTGTCTTTGGTGATGGTCGATCCTGCACCTATGGTTGCGCCCTTGCCAACGGTAACCGGTGCGACAAGTTGCGTATCGGAACCAATGAATGCGTCGTCTTCGATGATAGTGCGGAATTTGTTCGCGCCATCGTAGTTGCAAGTGATCGTGCCTGCGCCGATATTGACGCGGCAGCCTACCGTGCTGTCACCGATGTAGCTCAGATGGTTAGCCTTACTGCCTTGGCCTATCTCACTGTTCTTTATTTCCACGAAATTCCCGACGTGGGCATGATCGTGCAATTTGCTGCCGGGACGCAGGCGAGCATAGGGGCCGATGTGGCAGTTGGCACCCACTTCGCTGCTGTCGATATGGCTGTAAGGTGCTATCTGCGTATCCTGCGCGATGGATGCATTGCGGATGATGCTGTAAGCACCGACTTTGACACGGTCGCCCAAGGATACCTGGCCCTCAAAGATACAGCCCACATCGATCTCTGCATCGCGTCCGCACATCAGATTCCCCCGTACATCGATTCGCGCCGGATCAATCAGAGTCACGCCTTGCGTTAGCAACCTTGCCGCTACTTCCTTTTGCCACACGCGCTCCAGGTTGGCCAGTTGCATCTTGTTGTTGATGCCATCGACCTCCCAGGCTTGTGCGGGCTGTACGCTGTGTACTGTTACTCCCTGCCCCACTGCCATTTCTACGATGTCGGTAAGGTAGTACTCACCCTGTGCATTGTCATTGCTCAGCTTGCCGAGCCATTCGCGCAGTTGCGCCGTTGGCACGAGCATGATCCCCGTGTTCACTTCTTGAATTTGCAACTCTTCTGGCGTGGCATCCTTTTGCTCCACGATACGCTGCACGTCGCCTTCACTATCGCGCACGATGCGGCCATATCCTGCGGGGTTCTCCAGATTGACGGAAAGGAGTACCAGCCCTTCCCCAGCCTTTTGCATCTGATGCAGCGTGCTGTGCTGTATCAGCGGCACATCGCCGTACAGAATCAAAGTGCGGCTATCATCCTGCAGGAGTGGCATTGCCTGTTGCACTGCATGCCCTGTGCCAAGCTGCGGTTCCTGAATGACGAATTTTGCATCGTATTGCTGCATTGCCTGCGGGACAGCCTCTCCGCCATGTCCATAGACCGTACAGATTTGCTGCGGGCGCAGGGATAGTGCGCAGTCGAGCACGTGCTGTATCAGAGGTTTGCCAGCCAGCGAATGCAGGACCTTGGGCTTGTCCGAATACATACGGGTGCCTTTGCCGGCAGCCAGGATAACGATATTCAACGCTTTCATATTTTTGTGATCTTCATAGTTGCGCGAGTATATCTTTCAGACAACAAAAAAGCAGCCGAAGCTGCTTTTCCGTTTGTTCCACTTACAAGTACTTAGTGCGTAGTCTTGCGCATTTGCTGAATTGCTCGCAGTTGTGCGATTGCTTCAGCCAATTCTGCCTGAGCAGCTGCGTAGTCGATATCAGAGGTGCGATTCTTCATCGCCTCTTCTGCCGACTGCTTGGCTTCCAGAGCACGTGCCTCGTCCAGATCGGCACCGCGAATCGCGGTATCGGCCAGAATGGTAACCACGTTAGGCTGAACTTCAAGCATGCCGCCGGATACATAGATCAGTTCTTCCTGGTCCTGATCCGGACGCTTGATGCGCACCGCACCGGGTTTGATGCGAGTCATCAGGGCGGTGTGACGCGGGTAGATACCCAATTCGCCCATCTCGCCCGGTACCACGATGACTTCAGCAAGACCGGAGAAGATCTGCTCTTCTGCGCTCACTACGTCTACATGTACGGTCATTGCCATGGTTATACCCCACTAATTATTGCAGTGTCTTGGCCTTTTCGACCGCTTCTTCGATGCTGCCGACCATGTAGAAAGCCTGCTCCGGCAGGTGGTCGTATTCACCGTCAACGATACCCTTGAAGCCCTTGATCGTATCCTTCAGCGACACGTACTTGCCGGGTGCGCCGGTGAACACTTCAGCAACGTGGAACGGCTGCGACAGGAAGCGCTGGATCTTACGGGCACGGGCAACGGCCAGCTTGTCTTCCGGTGCCAGTTCGTCCATACCCAGAATTGCGATGATGTCACGCAGTTCTTTGTAACGCTGCAGAGTCTGTTGCACGCTGCGCGCCACGGAGTAGTGCTCTTCGCCCACGACCAGCGGGTCGAGCTGGCGAGAGGTGGAGTCCAGCGGGTCGACGGCGGGGTAGATACCCAGCGACGCGATGTCGCGGCTCAACACGACGGTGGAGTCCAGGTGCAAGAAGGTGGTCGCAGGAGACGGGTCGGTCAAGTCGTCCGCTGGCACGTAAACGGCCTGGATGGAGGTGATCGAGCCAACCTTGGTGGAGGTGATACGCTCTTGCAGACGGCCCATTTCTTCGGCCAGTGTCGGCTGGTAACCCACAGCGGAAGGCATACGACCCAGCAGCGCGGACACTTCGGTTCCGGCCAGTGTGTAGCGGTAGATGTTGTCCACGAAGAACAGGATGTCGCGGCCTTCGTCACGGAATTTCTCAGCCATGGTCAGACCGGACAGCGCCACGCGCAGACGGTTGCCGGGAGGCTCGTTCATCTGACCGAACACCATGGCCACTTTGGACTTGCTGAAGTCTTCCTTGTCAATAACGCCCGCGTCGGACATTTCGTGGTAGAAGTCGTTCCCTTCACGGGTACGCTCACCCACGCCGGCGAACACGGACAGACCGGCGTGTTGCTTGGCGATGTTGTTGATCAGTTCCAGCATGTTCACGGTCTTGCCCACACCCGCGCCGCCGAACAGGCCGACTTTACCGCCCTTCGCGAACGGGCAAACCAGGTCGATCACCTTGATGCCGGTTTCCAGCAGGTCAACGGAGGGAGACAGTTCGTCGAACTTCGGTGCTGCCTGGTGGATCGAACGACGCTCGTCGCTCTTGATCGGGCCGACTTCATCGATCGGTCGGCCCAGCACGTCCATGATGCGGCCCAGTGTGCCGGTACCAACCGGCACCTGGATCGGATTGCCGGTGGCGTTCACCGCCATACCGCGGCGCAGACCGTCGGATGAACCCATCGCAATGGTACGTACCACGCCGTCGCCCAGCTGCTGCTCGACCTCGAAGGTCAGGCCGACTTCGGCTGTGGAGTTGCCCGCATCGGCCAGCGTCAAGGCTTCATACACCTTGGGCATTTTGTCGCGCGGAAATTCGATGTCGACCACGGCACCGATACACTGAACAATCTTTCCTTGACTCATTTTAAGATTTCCCCGTCTAAATTAATTCTGAATTCTTTGCCGATCAGCCGATCACAGCAGCACTTTGAAGATTTGGTCTCGTCACAACAATCGCTGCGCTCATGTTAGTCTCCCCCGATCTTCTTGGTGCGTCAGCCAATGGCTGCTGCACCGCCCACGATCTCCGATATTTCCTTGGTGATCGCTGCCTGACGTGCTTTGTTGTATACCAGCTTGAGCTCGCCGATAACGCTCTTGGCGTTGTCGGAAGCGGCTTTCATTGCCACCATGCGCGAGCTTTGCTCGGAAGCCATGTTTTCAACAACGGCCTGGTACACCAGAGATTCGATGTAACGCAGCAACAGTTCGTCGATGACTTTCTTTGCATCCGGCTCGTAGATGTAGTCCCAGTTGCCTTCGCTGGTACCCAATTGCTCACCGCTCAGCGGCAACAACTGTTCGATACGCGGCTCCTGCTTCATCGTGTTGATGAAGTGGTTGTAGCTCAGGTAGATGGCATCGATCTCACCGGCCACGTACGCATCCAGCATCGCCTTAACGGTACCGATCAGCTTTTCGATGTGCGGCGTATCGCCCAGACCGTTCAAATGCGACTGAACCTTGGCACCGATGCGGTTCATGAAACCGAATCCCTTGTTACCGATCGGACATACCAGAAGACCCTTGCCTTCGCCTTCCCAAGTTTTCATCTCGTTGACTGCAAGACGCAACACGTTGGTATTCAGACCGCCGCACAGACCTTTGTCTGAAGTGACAACGATCAGGCCGACGTTCTTTACTGTCTCGCGCTTGACCAGGAACGGATGCTTGTATTCCGGGTTGGCGCGGGACAAGTGAGCGGCGACATTACGAATCTTCTCGGCATAAGGGCGAGCGGCACGCATGCGATCTTGCGCCTTGCGCATCTTCGCAGCTGCCACCATTTCCATCGCACGCGTTATCTTGCGCGTATTTTCAACGCTCTTGATTTTGGTGCGAATCTCTTTACTGCCCGCCATAACTCAGCTCCCCTTAATAGACAGCAGTTGCCTTGAACTTTTCGATCGCTGCCACCAACAATTTTTCATTGTCAGCGGACAGATCTTTGCTGGATTCGATTGCGTCCATCAGTTCTTTGCTGTTTGTCTTAAGATTCGCGTGCAGAGCGGATTCGAATGCCAGTGCCTTGGGCACCGCCACGTCGTCGAAGTAGCCCTTGTTCACTGCGAACAGTGTCGTTGCCATTTCGGAAACGGACAGCGGGCAATATTGCAACTGCTTCATCAGCTCGGTCACCAGACGGCCACGCTCCAGTTGCTTGCGGGTCGATTCGTCCAGATCGGAAGCGAATTGCGCGAAAGCAGCCAATTCACGGTACTGAGCCAGCGCCAGACGCACACCGCCACCCAGCTTCTTGATGACCTTGGTCTGAGCAGCACCACCCACGCGGGACACCGACACACCGGCGTTGATCGCAGGACGGATACCAGCGTTGAACAAGTCAGCTTCCAAGAAGATCTGACCGTCAGTAATGGAAATTACGTTGGTCGGCACGAATGCGGACACGTCACCGGCTTGTGTTTCGATGATCGGCAATGCGGTCAGCGAACCGGTCTTGCCTTTAACTTCACCCTTGGTGAAAGCTTCGACGTAGTCGGCGTTCACGCGGGCGGCACGCTCCAGCAGACGGGAGTGCAGATAGAACACGTCGCCGGGATAAGCTTCACGACCGGGCGGACGGCGCAACAGCAGGGAGATCTGGCGATACGCCCAGGCTTGCTTGGTCAAGTCGTCATACACGATCAGCGCGTCTTCGCCGCGATCACGGAAGTATTCGCCCATGGTGCAACCTGCGTACGGTGCCAGGAACTGCATCGCGGCGGAGTCGGAAGCGGTCGCTGCCACGACGATGGTGTATTCCATCGCGCCGTGCTCTTCCAGCTTGCGCACCACGTTGGCAACTGTAGAAGCTTTCTGACCGATCGCAACGTAGATACAGGTCATGTTCTGGCCCTTCTGGTTGATGATCGCGTCAACAGCAACGGCTGTCTTGCCGGTCTGGCGGTCGCCAATGATCAGTTCACGCTGGCCGCGGCCGACCGGAACCATGGAGTCGATGGACTTCAAACCGGTTTGCACGGGCTGATCAACGGATTTACGTGCGATAACGCCCGGCGCGACCTTTTCGATCTTGTCGGTCAACTTGGCATTGACCGGACCTTTGCCGTCGATAGACTGGCCCAGCGCGTTCACTACGCGGCCGCGCAGTTCCGGACCGACCGGCACTTCCAGAATGCGACCGGTACACTTGACCGTGTCGCCTTCGGTGATGTGTTCGTATTCACCCAGTATCACGGCACCGACAGAGTCACGCTCGAGGTTGAGCGCGAGACCGAATGTATTGCCCGGGAATTCCAGCATCTCGCCCTGCATCACATCGGACAAGCCGTGCACACGAACGATACCGTCGGTTACGCTGACCACCGTACCTTCGGTGCGCGCCTGGGTCAGTGCTTCGAAGTTATCGATGCGACTGCGAATCAAATTGCTAATTTCAGAAGGATTGAGCTTCATCTGGATTTCCTTATTCTTGATAAATCTTTATCAGGCTAGGGCAGTCGCCATTTCGCCAAGGCGCGCCAACGCAGATCCGTCGATGACCTTGTCTCCGGCGCGGATCACCACGCCACCCAGCAATTCTTTTTTCATGCGGCTTTCAAGCTTGATCTCGCAGCCCATACGTTTTTTCAACGAAGCCGCGATCTTGTCTTGTTGCGCGGCTGACAATTCAAACGGAGACTCAACCAACACATTGATCGATTTTTCAGCCGCTGCTTTCAGTGCTGCAAAGCTGGCTGCGATCTCGGGCAGAACAGACACACGCTGGTTATCAGCAAGGATACGCACGAAGTTTTGCAGTTTTTTATCCGGGCTATTGCCCAGAAACGCCTCCATCAGCGAAGCCACTTGGGTTTTCGCCACCTTCGGATTGCCTATGATGGCGCTCACTTCTGGATGGGAGGCTGCTTTTGCCAGTGCAATGAGTGCATCCGACCAAGCCTGCAGCGCATTCAGCTTTTGAGCTGCCTCAAAAGCTGCCTGGGCGTAAGGACGTGCAATGGTTATGGCTTCAGACATGGCGATCAGATTTCCGCAACGAGTTTGTCAAGCAGGTCGCTATGTGCCTTGGCATCGATTTCTCGTCCCAGAATCTTGCCGGCACCTGCCAGTGCGATCGAGGACACCTGCGTGCGCAGTTGTTCTTTGGCGCGGAAAACTTCCTGATCGATCTCAGCTTTCGCACCAGCGATGATGCGGTCTCCTTCAACCTTGGCCTGAGTTTTGGACTCTTCGACGATCTCGCTTGCGCGCTTTTCGCTATTGCCAATGATCTCACCAGCCTTTTCCTTGGCTTCGCGCAGGATCTCTGCGGAACGCCGAGAGGCCAGTTCCAGATCCTGCTTGGCGCGTTCTGCATCTGCCAGACCATCAGCGATTTGCTTCTTGCGCTCATCCAGTGCCGCCATGATCGGGGTCCACACAAACTTCATGCAGAACCACACGAACAACGCGAACATGATCAACTGTGCGAGAAGAGTTGCATTGATATTCATGCAAGCTTCCTTTCTAAATTATGCGTTTCGCTTGCGCGATTCAGCCGACCACTGCGAACAGAACGTACATGGCGATACCGACAGCGATCATCGGAACAGCATCGACCAGACCCATCACCACGAAGAATTGTGTACGCAGCATCGGGATCAATTCTGGTTGACGTGCAGCGCCTTCCAGGAAGCGACCACCCAGGATACCAATACCTACAGCCGCGCCGAGCGCGCCCAGACCCATCATCAATGCGCCAGCGATGTACAGCAGTGCGTTTGCCATTTCCATTTTCAATTTCTCCTGTTAGATAAAAGTAAAGTTAAAGTTAATGAAGCCGAATTAGTGGTGTTCCTGATGCGCCATATCCAGATAAACCACTGTCAGCGTCATAAAGATGAACGCCTGCAGGGTCACAATCAGGATGTGGAAGATTCCCCAGCCGAGTGATAGAAGAATTTGCGAACCAAACAAGGTGATGCCGCCCAGCGAGAATCCCGCCCAAGCGCCGCCCATCAGCGCGATCAGAATGAAGATCATTTCACCGGCATACATGTTGCCGAACAGACGCAGCGCCAGCGAGATCGGCTTGGCAATCAGGTTCACCCCCTCCAGCAGGAAGTTGACCGGCATACCCCATTTGCCGAACGGCTGCAGGGTCAGTTCGCCCATGAACCCGCCAAAACCTTTCATCTTCACGCTGTAGTACAGCACCAGCAGGAACACGCCGATGGCCATGCCGAAGGTTGCATTGGGGTCGGTTGAAGGAACGACCTTGAAGAATGGCACGCCCAGCGCGGACATCAGCAGCGGCACCCAATCGATCGGAATCAAGTCCATCAGGTTCATCAAGAGCACCCAGAAGAAGATAGTCAGCGCCAGCGGGGCGACCATGTTGTTCTTGGAACTGAAAGAACCTCGCACGCTGGTATCGACAAACTCAATCGCCCATTCGCAGAAGTTTTGCAGGCTATTTGGTGTGCCGACAACCATCGTCGTTGCCACGCGACGGAACACGAACATGAACATCGCGCCCAACAGCAAAGACATGAAGAATGTATCAAGATTAAGCGCCCAGAACCCCATCGCCTTTG
>WOZO01000153.1 GCA_011620315.1 Sideroxydans sp.
CCAGCGCTGGTTTGCTTAAAGTAGGGAGGGGCTACAGCACAAACCGGTAACCGACTCCCGATTCGGTAACGATATGACGTGGCTGCGAAGGATCATCCTCGATCTTGCGCCGCAGGTGGCCCATGTAGATGCGCACATAGTGGCTATCCTCGGCGTGACTCGGCCCCCAGATATCGCGCAGCAACTGGCGATGTGTCAGCACCTTGCCGCTGTTGGCGAGCAAATAGCCCAACAGGCGATACTCGGTAGGCGTCAGATGCAGCGGCTCTCCATTGCGGCTGACAAGCCGGTTGGCAAGATCGACCACTACCTTCCCAAATTCCACGATCGACTGGCCGGGGCTCGCGCCCTTTGCACGGCGCCGTAGCTGGGCACGCACCCTTGCCAATAGTTCGCCGGCACCGAAGGGCTTGGTCAGATAATCATCGGCGCCCGCATCAAGCGCCTCGATCTTTTCGTTTTCCCCGAGGCGCGCGGACAGCACAATGATGGGGATGTCCGACCATGCGCGCAAGTCACGAATCAGGTCGATACCGTTGCCGTCGGGAAGGCCGAGATCAACCACCGCCAGGTCGGGCTTGCGTGTCCCTGCCTCGATCAGACCGCGTTTGACGGTTTCCGCCTCGAACGCGACACAGCCTGCGGACTCCAGGGCGATCACCACAAAACGCCGAATCTGCACGTCGTCCTCGACCACGATCACGACTGGCGCGGGTTCGCTCATCGTCCTTCGCCTTGTGTGGCACACATATCGTCGATTTCCTCGATCACGGGCGGATTGCCCAACGGCAATGTGAAGACAAAGCGCGCGCCGCCACCATCGCGATTCTCCGCCCAAATTTTTCCGTGATGTGCCTCGATGATCGCCTTGCAGATGGCAAGGCCGAGCCCGACGCCGGCAATCGCACTCTCTTTCTGCCCGCGGGTGAACTTCCGAAAAATTTCCTCTTCCTCTCCCGGCGGCAGTCCCGGTCCGTTGTCCTCGACGCAAATTTCTGCGACATCGTTTTTGCTTGTCGCCGAAATCATAATCCTGCTACCGGCAGGCGTGTATTTCGCTGCGTTCTCGAACAGGTTGCACAGCACGCGCTCGATCAGAACCGCATCGAACGCCATCAGTGGCAGATCGGCCGGCAGTTTTGTCTCGATCCGGTGGTCTCCCAGTATCGATGCCGAGGACCTTAGTGCGCTGCCGACTACTTCCTCCAGCGGTTGCCATTCGAGCTTGAGCTTGACCTCGCGCGCCTGCAGTCGTGCCATGTCGAGCAGGTTGTTCACCAACGCGTTCATGCGCAGTGCGCCGTTGCGCAGGGATGTCGTGATTTCCTGCTGTCTTTCCGACAGCCTCGGCGGCATCAGCATCAAGGACTCCACCTGACCGACCAAGCCGGCAATGGGCATTCTCAGATCGTGCGAAAGCGTGGACAGTATCGAGTTGCGCAATTGCTCTGACTCCATCTGCACCGTGGTTGCCTGTGCCACATCGACGTAGTGCACGCGCTCCAGCGCAATTGCGATCAGGCGCGCGAAGGTATCGAGCAGTCGTCGCTGTTCGGGTATTAACAAATGCTGCGGCTGGCTCAATTCCAGCGCCAGTACGCCGCGGCTCCGCATCGGCGCCTTCAGCGGCAAATAAAGTATCGGACTGCCGGCCAAAGTATCTGTTCCCTGGCCCGCCGCCTCGCCATGGTCGAAGGCCCATTGCGCGATACCGAGGTCGGGCGCATTGGACATGGGCGCGCCCTTGGCTGTGATGATGGGCGTCTGCAGCCTGTCCTGCCCGTCGGCGAGGAGGATTGCTGCTTTGGCGCCGAAGCCGATTTCGACGAAGCGGTCGCAGATTTCCGCGATCTGTTCCGGCATCAGCGCGCCGGACAAATCGCGCGCCATTTCGTACAGCGCCTGCACCCGACCCTCGCGCTGTGTGGCGACGCGCGCCTGATAGCGCAGCCCGGCTGTCAATTGTCCGATCGCGAGGCCGACTACAAGCATCACCGCGAAGGTCAGCAGATACTGTACGTCGGCTACCGCAAAGGTAAGACGCGGCGACACGAAAAAGAAATCGAAGGCGGCGACGTTAACAATCGAAGCCAGTACTGCCGGGCCGCGCCCGTAGCGCAAGGCCACCATCACCACGGCCAGCAGAAACAGCATCACGATATTGGCGAGGTCGAGGACATCGCGCAGCGGCGTGGCGACCAGCGTCATCGCCGCGCATACCAGCACGCTCATGGCGTAGGCTGGCCACGGCGTCTTCATGCGCTCGCGCAAATCGTCGACAAGGGTTCGGGATGGCACGTGATTTTCCTTGCTTTCCTCGCGCCCTATCTGGACCACATCGAGATCGGACGCAAGCCGTGCCACGCGGTCGGCAAATCCGCGCCGCCAGGGCCGCCATGAACTCGGCCTGTCATGCCCCATCACCAACCTGGAGAGATTGTGGCTGCGCGCATAGTCAACTGCGGTCGCCGCAGCATCGCTGCCGGCCAGTGCCGCCGTCTCGGCGCCCATGTCCTGCGCAGTCTTGAGCAACTTGAGGATGGCCTGCCGTTTCTTGTCGGACAGCCGTTGCAATGCTGGCGTCTCGACGTAGATCACGTGCCACTGCGCGTCGAAGCGTGCCGCCACGCGCGCCGTTGCGCGGATGATCCGGTCGCCGTCATCGCCGGGGCCGACACAGGCCAGCAACGACTCGCGCGTTTGCCACACTTTCACCACCGACTGGTCGCGGCGGTATTCCAGCATCTGGCTGTCGACTCGGTCCGCCGTGCGCCGCAGCGCTAGTTCGCGTAGCGCGATCAGGTTGCCCTTGCGGAAGAAATTGCGGATTGCGTTTTCGGCTTGGTGTGCGAGATACACTTTGCCTTCCTTGAGCCGTTGTAGCAGTTCATCGGGCGGCAGATCGACCAGTACCACTTCATCAGCTGCATCGAACACCTTATCCGGAACCATCTCCCAGACGCGCACGCCGGTGATTCCACCGACAACATCGTTGAGCGTTTCCAGGTGCTGCACATTCATCGTGCTATACACATCGATGCCCGCTGCCAGTAATTCCTCGACATCCTGCCAGCGTTTGGGATGACGTGAGCCTTGTGCATTCGAATGCGCCAGTTCATCGACCAGAATCAATGCCGGCTTGCGCGCCAGCGCGGCATCAAGGTCGAACTCGCGCAAGACACGATCGCGATAGGGAATCTCGCGCAACGGCAAGCGATCCAGTCCTTGCACCATAGCCTCGGTTTCGGTGCGGCCATGCGTCTCGATCACTCCAACAATGACATCGACGCCTTGCGCGCGCAACTGCTGAGCGGCGGAAAGCATGGCGTAGGTTTTGCCGACGCCGGCCGATGCACCGAAGAATATCTTCAGCTTGCCACGACGCGCCCGTGCTTCCTCGTCGCTGATGCGAGAAAGCAACTGGTCGGGATCGGGGCGCTGATCATTGTTCATCGTTATTCATCGCGGTATGACCAAGCTCCATGCTTTCAGCATGGCTAGAAAAAAGTAGCTTCTCAAACGAAAACTAATGATAGCGTCAAAAAATCGCCGGCCAGACGTCGAATAGACGTTTAACCTCATCGGCGCAGCCACATGCTTTCAATTGTGCACGGAATACTCGATCGCCGAACATCTGTGCCGCTTCGGCGAGGATTTGCAAATGTTCCTCTGCGGCGTGCTTGGGTACCAGCAGGATGAGTAGATCACTCACCGGTTTGCCGTCCGGCGCGCCGAAATCGATCGGCGATTTCAGATGGATAAAGGCAAGTTGTACTTGCTTCAAGTCTGGTACCCGGGTATGAGGGATGGCGACACCCTCGCCCAACCCCGTGGAGCCGACCATCTCGCGACGCTCCAGTCCCAACACGACACACCGAGCCTTCATGTCGTGTACTTTCTCCATATGCCGGCCGATGGCATCGAACAGTTCGCTCTTGGTTCTTGCCTCGAGGTCGAGCAGGATGTCCTCGGGATGGATCAGGGCGCCGATGGAATTCATATCGCGTTGCAGATGACAGGATGCTGCCGCACGGCTGCGCGGGTCACTGTTTGGAAGACTGATCCAGCGCCAGGTTGAGACTCAGTACGTTGATGCGCGGTTCGCCGAATATGCCGAACTGGCGGCTTTCGGTATGGCGATCAACAAGCCCGACCACTGTCGCGGCCTTGATGCCGCGCAGGCGCGCGATGCGTTCTACCTGATAGACGGCTGCCGCCGGGCTGATGTGCGGATCGAGACCACTGCCGGAGGCGGTAACCAGGTCCACCGGGATTGGCAGCTTGTTGCCCGGGTCGGCGGCCTTGAGCGCATCGATGCGCGCCTTTACTGCATCGGTGAGCGCCGGGTTGAGCGGACCGAGATTCGAGCCGCTTGATGCGCTGCCGTTATAGGGGTAGGGGCCGGTGGCCGAGAGGCGGCCCCAGAAATACTTGGGGTCGCTGAAGTTCTGCCCGATCAGCTTGGAACCGACCGGCTTGCCGTCCTTGACGATCAGGCTGCCCGCCGCCTGATCGGGAAACACCGCCTTGCCGATGCCGGCGACCAGCAGCGGGTAGACGATACCCGTGATCAGCGTGAGCAGGATAAACAGCGAAATTGCGGGTCTGAATAATGTCTTCATGATGTTTCTCCAATCAGGCCAAACCGGCCACGACGAGCAGCATGTCTATCAATTTGATGCCGATGAAGGGCACGATGAGGCCGCCCAGGCCGTAAACCACCAGATTGCGCCGCAGCAGCGTGGCAGCGCCCAATGCGCGGTATTTCACGCCGGTCAGTGCGAGTGGAATCAGCACCACGATGATCAGCGCGTTGAAGATTACGGCCGACAGAATGGCCGATGACGGCGTCGCCAGGTGCATGACGTTGAGCGCGCCGAGCTGCGGATAGGTGGTGACGAAGGCGGCCGGGATGATGGCGAAATACTTGGCGACGTCGTTGGCGATGCTGAAGGTGGTCAGCGCGCCACGCGTCATCAGCATTTGCTTGCCGGTCTCGACGATCTCGATCAGCTTGGTCGGGTTGGAATCAAGATCGACCATGTTGCCTGCCTCTTTCGCCGCCTGCGTGCCGCTGTTCATGGCCACGGCAACGTCAGCCTGGGCCAGCGCCGGCGCGTCGTTAGTGCCGTCACCGGTCATCGCCACCAGCTTGCCTTCACTCTGGTGCTGGCGGATCAGGGCCAGCTTGGCCTCGGGCGTCGCTTCGGCAAGGAAGTCATCGACGCCGGCTTCGGCTGCGATCGCCGCGGCGGTGAGACGATTGTCGCCGGTGATCATTACCGTCTTGATACCCATGCGGCGCAGTTCGGCGAAGCGCTCCTTGATGCCGCCCTTGACGATGTCCTTGAGCTCGATGACGCCAAGTACCTTAGCGCCATCGGCGACAGCAAGTGGCGTGCTACCGCGGCGTGCCACGTCATCGACGACGCGCAGCAGCGATTCCGGGAAGGTACCGCCGATTGCCTCGACATGCTGGCGAATTGCATCGGCTGCACCCTTGCGGATCTGACGCTCACCAAGATTGACACCACTCATGCGAGTATGAGCAGAGAAATGTACAAAGGTAGCGCCAAGGGATTTGATGTCGCGCTCGCGCAGGTTGAACTTCTCTTTGGCCAGCACCACGATGCTGCGGCCTTCCGGCGTCTCATCGGCCAGCGATGCCAGTTGCGCGACATCGGCCAGTTCCGCTTCGGTCACGCCCTGCGCGGGAATGAAGGTGGAGGCCTGACGGTTGCCGAGGGTGATGGTACCGGTCTTGTCGAGCAGCAGCACGTCAACGTCACCTGCCGCCTCGACGGCGCGGCCCGAAGTCGCGATCACGTTGGCCTGCATCATGCGGCTCATGCCGGCCACACCGATGGCCGAGAGCAGGCCGCCGATGGTGGTGGGGATCAGGCAGACCAGCAAGGCGATCAATACGGTGATGGTGATCGGCGTCCCCGCGCCCGCAGCAGTCACGCTGAAGATCGAGAACGGCAGCAGGGTCACGGTGACACCGAGGAAGACGATGGTCAGCGCAATGAGCAGGATGGTGAGCGCAATTTCATTGGGCGTCTTTTGCCGTTTCGCGCCTTCGACCATCGCGATCATGCGGTCGATGAAAGCTTCGCCGGGATTAACCGTCACGCGCATCACGATCCAGTCGGAGAGTACGCGTGTGCTGCCGGTGACGGCGCAGAAGTCGCCGCCTGATTCGCGGATCACGGGTGCCGATTCGCCAGTGATGGCACTCTCATCCACCGAGGCGACGCCTTCGATCACTTCGCCGTCGGCCGGGATGGTATCGCCCGCCGTCACTAGCAACACGTCGCCGCGGCGCAGGTCGGTCGCCTGCACGGTGTAAAAGTTCGCGCCGAACTTCGGCTCCTTGAGCTTCTTGGCCCAGGCCGCCTTCTTCAATCCACGCAGCGAGGCTGCTTGGGCCTTGCTGCGGCCCTCGGCCAGTGCCTCGGCGAAGTTGGCGAACAGCACGGTGAACCATAGCCACAGCGCGATGGCGAGAATGAATCCCGCCGGCGCCTCGCCGTTGCCCTTGAGTGCCTGCAGCCAGAGCATCGTGGTCAGGATGCTGCCGACGTACACCACGAACATCACCGGATTACGCCATTGCAGGCGCGGGTCGAGTTTCCTGAACGAATCGACGATCGCCGGCTTGATCAGTACCGGATCGAACATGGCAAGTGTTTTCTGCATCATGATGTTTCCTTATTTCCAGAGCATCAGGTGCTCGACGACTGGACCGAGCGCTAGGGCGGGAACGTAGTTCAGCGCGCCGATCAGGACCACGGTGCCGATCAGCAGCATCACGAACAAGGGGCCGTGGGTCGGCATGGTGCCGGCTGTCACCGCGATGCGTTTCTTCGCTGCCAGCGAACCGGCGATGGCCAGTACTGGCACGATCACGCCGAAGCGGCCGAACCACATGGCGATGCCGAGCATCACGTTGTAGAAGGGCGTGTTGGCGCCGAGGCCGGCGAAGGCGCTACCGTTGTTGTTGGCCGCCGAGGTAAAGGCATACAGCACTTCGGAGAAACCGTGCGCCCCCGGGTTGTAGATGGTGGCGCGGCCGTCGGCGGCCATCACAGCGATGGCCGTCCCAGCCAGCACCAGCAGCGGCGTGACCAGGATGGCGATCGACACCATCTTCATGTCGTAGGCCTCAATCTTTTTGCCCAGGTATTCCGGCGTGCGGCCGATCATCAGGCCGGCGATGAACACCGCCATGATCGCAAACACCAGCATGCCGTAGAGCCCGGTACCGACGCCGCCGAAGACGACTTCGCCGAGCATCATGTTCCAGAGCGGCACGAAGCCGCCCATGGGCGTGAAAGAGTCGTGCATAGCGTTGACAGCGCCGCAGGAGGCCAGCGTCGTGATGGTGGCGAACAGGCCCGACTCACTGATGCCGAAGCGCGCTTCCTTACCCTCCATGTTGCCGGCCGACATGTCGACGCCCAGTTGGCCCAGAAGCGGGTTGCCCTGCTGCTCGAAATGCATCGCCGTGATAGCCATGACGACGAACATCAGCGTCATGGCGATCAGCACCGCCCAGCCCTGACGCATGTCGCCGACCATGCGGCCGAAGGCGATGCACAGCGCGGCCGGTATCAGGAAGATCGACAGCATCTGGATGAAGTTGGCCAGCGGGGTCGGGTTCTCGTAGGGATGCGCCGAATTGGCGTTAAAGATGCCGCCGCCGTTGGTGCCGAGCATCTTGATCGCTTCCTGCGAGGCGACCGGACCCATCGGCAGCGTTTGCGTTTGTGTCTCGGCCGACTCGGTGATCACGACGCCCTTGTCGTCCTTGAGCGGTTGGCCATCGGGACCATTCTTCGGGTTGTCGTACTTGGTCACCTCCAGCGTCGTCACATCCTTGTAGGCGTCGAAGTTCTGGATGACGCCCTGACCGACCAGGAACACAGCGTAGACCAGCGAAATCGGCAGCAGCACGTAAAGCGTGATGCGGGTCAGATCGACCCAGGCGTTGCCTATGGTTTTCGCCGTGTGGCGGGCGAAGCCGCGGATCAGCGCGATGACGACGACGATGCCGGTCGCGGCGGAGAAGAAGTTCTGCACCGCGAGGCCGAGCATCTGCGTCAGATAGCTCATCGTCGATTCGCCGGAATAGCCTTGCCAGTTGGTGTTGGTAGCGAAACTGATAGCGGTGTTGAACGAAGAATCTGCGCTGATGTTGGCCAGCGCCTGCGGATTCAGCGGCAACCAGAGTTGCAGGCGTTGCAGGCAATACACGGTAAGCGCGCCGAGCAGGTTGAAGAGCAGGATCGCCAGCGTGTAGGGCAGCCAGCCCATTTCCTCGTCCTTCTTCACGCCGCAGAGGCGATAAATGAGGTTTTCGATCGGGCCGCCGAGTCGCCGCGCCCAAGACGACTTGCCTTCCATGACATTCGCCATATAGACGCCGAGCGGCTTTGCCAAGAGCAGCAGGATCAGCAGATAAAGCCCCAGCAGGAGCCACGCATGTGTTGTCATCATAGATCCTCCGCCTTGATCAGGGCCACCACGAGATAGACCAGCAGGCCTACCGAGACGATGCCGCTAAGCACGTAGAGCCAGGTCATTTGGGGGCTCCAAGCTTGGCGCAACCGCTGGCGAGTGCTACCAGCAGGCCAAAGAACAGAAAAATTACTGCGATGTAGGCGAGGTCCATGACAGACTCCTTGAACAAGTATCTATGTGGCACATCATAGGCGCTCGCCTATAAAGGTTTTGATAAAAGTCAGTGAGTCGGTATAAAAATTCGGTAAATAAATACGCTTAATGCAGCTATGCGTATCGCTATGATCGCTATGACAACTGCAAGGTTGTGCATGCGTCATTTCTATTGAATGGCCGTAATGGGAACGGCAGAATTGAACCGGCGATTGTTGCCAGTCAGATAAGTAT
>WOZO01000014.1 GCA_011620315.1 Sideroxydans sp.
CAGCTCCATCGCGTTGCGGTAGCCCTTCAAGTACACCTCTTCGTATTTGACGCTACGCCATAGCCGTTCAACGAAGATGTTGTCCAATGCCCGGCCTCGCCCGTCCATGCTGATAAAAAAAGGGGACAGATTTATTTCCCCCCATCCGCGCTCCACGGGTCTTGCATTACGACATCCCTCCCCCGCCCCCTTCCACTTGGGCTTTCAAAGTTAAACGGGGCGTGTTCAAAATACTTCCCCACTTATGCGGCTACGTGCTGGTCGGGCTCTACCGAGAGTTTCATGCCTACCGCTTTCAGCACAGCAAGCAGTGTCTTCAGTGTCGGATTGCCATTGGCAGAGAGCGTGCGATACAGCGATTCACGACTGATCCCGGCCTCGGCTGCTACCGCACCCAATCCGCCATACGCCTCGGCAACAGTACGCAGTGCAAGCAATCCTGCCGCGCGATCATCCGGGTCGTCGAGAGATTCCATAGCGGCTTTGAGATATTCGACAGCCAGATCACGATCCGCGCGCAGCTCCGCTATTTCAAGTTCGTGGTGCGATACGGCTGCTTTGATTTTTTTGCTCATGTTTGCCTCCGTTTCCAATCTTGCCAATACTCCTTGGCAGTCTTGATGTCCGATGCTTGCGATTTCTTGGAGCCCCCGCACAACAATATGACGATGGTTTGTCCATGACGACCAAAATACACCCGATACCCTGCACCAAGGTGTTCGCGCAATTCCTGCACACCTTCACCTACCGTATCGCAGTCTCCGAAATTCCCGGCTTCAAGGCGTTTGATGCGGACTCGTATCTTGGCCTGCGCCTGCTTGTCTCTTAGCGACTGGAGCCAAACAGTCATCGGCTCTGTGCCATCTTCGGTTTGGTACCGAAAGACTTCAATCATATGAGTAATGTAGCTTATAAGCTACAGCATATCAAGCTGGTTGAAACTGCCCTCGCCCCATCACCTTCTCTACATAACCGCTTGCCCATCATCCGCCTCGGCCGCCAGCATCTCGTCCAGCAGCTCCCAAGTCGAGCGTGCTTCCTGCTCGGTCATCATCTGGATGGCATAGCCCACGTGCACCATGACGTGGTCGCCGATCTTGATGTCTTCTCCCTGTAACAAAAACAGGCTCACGTTGCGCGACACGCCTTTGGCGCTACAGCGAGCACTGTAGCCGTCGATCACATCGATCTGCATCGGGATGCCCAAGCACATAATAATTTCACCAAGGATGATTGAAGTGTTCACATTCTAATGCTAGATTGCGACCGTCGCCCGCTCGCCATTTCTTTCGTCATGCGTGAATCTGGAAACACATTGATCCTCGGTATCGGCAACAGCCTGTTGCAGGATGAAGGTGCGGGTATCCATGCGATGAATTTCCTGCGCGAGGCGCTGGCGGATCGCGACGACATCACCTTCCTCGACGGCGGCACCCTCAGCTTCACACTGGCATCCGCCATCGAAGACACTTCCCGGCTCATCGTCATCGACGCCGCGAATCTCAATGCTTCCCCCGGCCATTCGCAAGTATTCGAAGGCGAGGCGATGGATGACTTCCTGGGCAGCAACCGCAAGCGCAGCGTGCATGAAGTGAGCCTGCTCGACCTGATGGCCATCGCCCATCTCGCCGATCACTTGCCGCGACAGCGCGCGCTGATCGGCATCCAGCCGGACGTGATCGACTGGGGCGAACATCCCTCGGCTGCTGTCGCCGCCGCCATGCCGCAAGTCTGCACAAAAACAAAAAAAATACTGGAAGGCTGGCAATGAGCCTCGACGACATATCCATCAAGGTCACGGACCTGCACTCGATAGGCAGTGTCGATGCGCTGCTCAACGAGATCGCCACCCGTCTGGAACGTTTCATCGCCACCGGCGAGCCGTCGATGGTCGACCTGAAGAGCCTGCCGTTCTCCCCCGCTGAATACGAAGCGCTGCGCACCGCACTGGGGCGCGGCGAAGTCTCGGCGCGGCTGGAGACCATCGGCGATTCCGAACTCTACGAGACGCACTACGCGGGCGTGTGGTGGGTGACGCATTACAACGTCGAGGGCGACGTGATCGCCGACCTGATCGAAATCGCCGCCGTGCCCGCCATCCTGCACAGTCAGCCGGAGGATGTGCGCGACGGACTGGAGAGGTTGCAGCACATGCTGGGTCGCTGATTCTTTCGTCATCCCCGCGAAGGCGGGGATCCAGTGTCTTTTTCAAACTGGGTTCCCGCCTTCGCGGGAACGACAAAACCGGATGAATCAACATCTCCCTGCTTTTACCTTAAGTGAGGTGACACGATGAAAGAACACGAAACGCTGGAACAACGGCTGCACGAGCAAGGCATCAGCCGCCGCAGCTTCCTCAAGTTCTGCGCAGCGATGGCGACCATGATGGCGCTGCCGCCCGGCAGTGCCAGTGCCATCGCCGCCACGCTGGCGAAAGTGAACCGTCCTTCGGTGATCTGGCTGTCGTTCCAGGAATGCACCGGCTGCACCGAATCGCTGACGCGCTCCCATTCGCCGGCGCTGGAGAGCCTGATCTTCGACATGATCTCGCTCGACTACCACCACACGCTGCAGGCCGCTTCCGGTTTCGCTGCCGAGCAGTCGCGAGAAGATGCAATGAAAGAATTCCATGGCAAGTATCTGTTGCTGGTGGACGGTTCCATCCCGATCAAGGACGGCGGCGTATATTCCACCATCGCAGGTCGTACCAATCTCGACATGCTGCTGGAGGCCGCCAAGGGCGCGGCGGCCATCGTCGCGGTCGGCAGTTGTGCCGCGTTCGGCGGCCTGCCCAACGCACAGCCGAATCCGACCGGCGCGGTCGCGGTGTCCGACCTCATAAAGGACAAACCCATCATCAACATCTCCGGCTGTCCGCCCATCCCCGCCGTCATCACCGGCGTGCTGGCGCACTACCTCACCTTCGGCGCGCTGCCCGCGCTGGATGATCGGGGGCGGCCCAAGGCGTTCTACGGCGAGACCATCCACGACCGCTGTTACCGACGCCCGTTCTACGACCAGGGCAAGTTCGCCAAGACCTTCGACGACGAGGGCGCGCGCAACGGCTGGTGCCTGTACGAGCTGGGCTGCAAGGGGCCGACCACGCACAACGCCTGCGCCACCACCAAGTGGAACGGCGGCACCAGCTTCCCCATCGAGTCCGGCCACGGCTGCATCGGCTGCTCGGAGCCGAAATTCTGGGATGCCGGCAGCTTCTACGCGCCGCTGCCCGCGCCGACCGCCGACGTCGCCAGCGTGGCGAAAGCGGCTGCCGCAATCGGTGCCGGTGCCGCCGTCGCGTTCAGCGCACTGGACCGCGCCAAGAAGAACAAAGTGCAACAGTCGCGCGAGAAACTGACGGTCGACGACCTGAAAGGGGAATGATCATGGAACAGGAAATGTTGCTCTGGGTGCGCGGCACCGGTTTGCAGATCGCCGCCGCCGTGTTCGTGGTCGGCATGGTCTACCGCATGCTGCATCTGCTGTTGCTGGGCCGCAAAATGTCACTGGCCCAGCCGCGCGGCTCGGAATGGTCGGGCGGCTTGCGCACCATGTGGCGGCGCAGCTTTGTATCGACCAAGCTGAGCGCGCGCGGTAATTTCACGGTCATCGCCGGTTTCATCTTCCACATCGGCTTCTTCGTCACCCTGTTCTTCCTCGGCCAGCACATAGCCCTGTTCCGCGCCGTGCTCGGTCTGCACTGGCCCGCCCTGCCGCGCGGCGTGATCGACATCTCCGCCGTGCTTGCCATCGGCGCGATGGTCGCCCTGCTAGTACATCGTTTCGTCGATCCGGTGAAACGCCTGCTGTCCGATTATCAGGACTACCTGACCTGGGCTTTGTCCTTCCTGCCGCTGCTCACCGGCTTCATGCTGCTGCGCAAGATCGGTTTCGATTACATCACCTTGCTGACGCTGCATATCGCCAGCGTCGAGATGCTGCTGGTGGCTGCGCCGTTCACCAAGCTGGCGCACATGTTCTCGACCTTCATCTCGCGCTGGTACAACGGCGCGGTGAACGGGTTCAAGGGCATCAACATTTAAGCGGAGGACGAGATGAGCACATCACTCCAGAACGGCATCAACACCCTGATCGGCCAGATCGACGCGCCGACCGCCAGCTTCTTCACCTCCTGCGTGCATTGCGGCCTGTGCGCCGATGCCTGCCTGTTCTACACCGAGACCGGCGACCCGAAATACACCCCCATCCGCAAGCTCGAACCGATGCGCCGCCTGTGGCAGCAGGAATACACCTTCTGGGGCAAGCTGATGAAGAAGGTCGGTTTGAGCAAACCGGTCACCGACGCGGAACTGACCGAGTGGGAACCGCTGGTGTACGACAGTTGCACCTTGTGCGGCCGCTGTTCGCTGGTGTGCCCGGTAGGTAACGACATCGTGTACATGGTGCGCAAGATGCGCGAAGGCATGGTCGCTTCCGGCCATGCACCGGAAGGGCTGAAAGGCGCGACGCAGCGCGCCATCGAACTGGGCAGCCCGATGGGCGTGAACCTCAACACACTGAAGGCGCAGATCAAACACGCCGAGAAAGAGACCGGCCTCACCGTTCCGCTGGATGTGGAAGGTGCGGATTACATGATGGTGCTGTCTTCCGCCGAGGTCGCCGAATACAACGACATCATCGGCGCGGTGACACGCATCTTCAAACAGGCGAACGTGTCGTGGACGCTGGCTTCGGACGGCTTCGAGGGCACCAACAGCGGCATCCAGATCGGCTCTTCCGATCTGGCAGCAGAACTGGTCGGACGCATCGTGCGCGCCGCCGAACGGCTCAAGGTGAAATACGTGATCAGCCCCGAGTGCGGCCATGCCTTCACCGCACTGCGCTGGGAAGGCCCCAATCTGATCGGCCGCCCCTTCCCGTTCAAGGTGATCCACATCATCGAGCTGCTGGACGAACTGCGCAGCTCGGGCCGACTGAAGACCGAGGGCGTGGACGAGACGCGCATGACCTTCCACGACCCGTGCCAGATGGTGCGGCGCGGCGGCGTGATCGAGCAGCCGCGCAATCTGATGCACATGGTCGCACCCAACTTCGTGGAGATGCCCGAGGCGGGCGTGCAGAACTGGTGCTGCGGCGGGGGCGGCGGCGTCAGCGCCAACGAACGTGCCAATCCCTTGCGCAACCAGGTTTTCAGCCGCAAGAAAGCGCAGCTCGACGCGGTCAACGTGCAGACCATCGTCACCTCCTGCTCCAACTGCCGCAGCATGCTGCTGGACGGACTGGAGAACAATCACATGGACATCGAGGTCATCGGCCTGACCGAACTTGTCGCCGAGCATCTGGCGGATAACGCAGAAGGGAAAGCATCATGAGATATAGCGATGCCATGTGCTTCGATACATTTTTCGTTCGTCCTGAGTGTCGCGCCCCGCGCGAGGTATCGAAGGATGAACGAAAAATACTCCGCACGAACGGACTGTGCTTCAACGTGCCTTCACGAGGAATGAAATCATGAGCAGAAGAGTCGTCGTCGACCCCATCACCCGCATCGAAGGCCACCTGCGCATCGAGGCCGAGACCGATACCGAAGGCCGCATCACGCAAGCCTCCAGCGCGGGCACCATGGTGCGCGGCATCGAGATCATCCTGCGCGGCCGCGACCCGCGCGACGCCTGGGCTTTCGCGCAGCGCATCTGCGGCGTGTGCACACTGGTGCACGGCATCGCCTCGGTGCGCGCGGTGGAGGATGCGCTCAAATACGAGATCCCCGCCAACGCGCAGCTGATCCGCAACCTGATGATCGGCGCGCAATACATCCACGACCATGTGATGCACTTCTATCATCTGCATGCGCTGGACTGGGTGGATGTGGTGTCCGCATTGAAGGCCGACCCGAAAGCCACCTCGCAACTGGCGCAGACGGTCAGCCCGTCCTATCCGCGCTCCTCGCCCGGCTATTTCGCCGACGTGCAGAAGAAGGTGAAGGGTTTCGTCGAGAGCGGCCAGCTCGGCATCTTCGCCAACGGCTACTGGGGCCACCCCGCCTACAAGCTGCCGCCGGAAGCCAATCTGATGGCACTCGCGCATTACCTCGACGCGCTCGCCTGGCAGCGCGACGTGGCCAAGCTGCACACCATCTTCGGCGGCAAGAACCCGCATCCCAACTTCGTGGTCGGCGGCGTGCCCTGCGCCATCAGCGTCAATTCGGAACACGAAGGCACCACCTCGCTCAACATGGTGGGGCTGTCCAAGGTGCAGAACATCATCAACCAGATGCGCGAATTCGTGGATCAGGTGTATGTGCCGGATACGCTGGCCATCGCCGGTTTCTACAAGGACTGGGCAACGCAGGGCGAAGGCGTGGGCAACTTCCTCACCTACGGCGACTTCCCCGCCAAAGGCATCAACGATCCGGCCAGCAACCTCATCCCCGCCGGCGTCATCCTCAACCGCGACCTGTCCGCCATCCATCCGGTGGACCTGCACGCCGAGAACGAGATCGAGGAATACGTCTCGCACTCGTGGTACGACTACAGCGTGGGCAAGGAAAAGGGGCTGCATCCGTACAAGGGCGAGACCGCTTTGCACTACACCGGCCCGAAACCGCCCTACGAGAATCTCGAAACCGAGAAAGAATATTCATGGCTCAAGTCGCCGCGCTGGAAAGGCAAGGCGATGGAGGTCGGCCCGCTGGCGCGCGTGCTGATGCTGTATGCCAGCGGCCACGAGCAGACCCGCGAACTGGTCGGCATGACCTTGAAGAAACTCGACGTGCCGGTGACCGCGCTCTACTCCACCTTGGGCCGCACCGCCGCGCGCACGCTGGAAACCAAGATCATCGCCGACGCGATGCAAGGCTGGTACGACCAGCTCATCGCCAACATCAAAGCAGGCGACGTGCGCACCTTCAACGAAACGAAATGGGACCCGTCCAACTGGCCAAGCCTCGCCAAGGGTGCAGGTTTCATGGAAGCCCCGCGTGGCGCGCTGGCGCACTGGATCGTCATCAAGGACGGCAAGATCGACAACTACCAGGCCGTGGTGCCCAGCACCTGGAACGCCGGGCCGCGCGACGCGAACGGACAGGAAGGCCCCTACGAAGCCGCGCTGAAAGGCCACAAGCTGCACGACCCCAAGCAGCCCATCGAGATCCTGCGCACCATCCACAGCTTCGATCCCTGCATCGCCTGCGCCGTGCACGTGACCGACCCGGACGGCGAAGAGCTGGTTAAAGTGAAGATCAAATAAAAGGAAGACAAAACATGAAACGCACCCTCATCACCCTCGCCCTGCTCTTCATCAGCACTGCCGCCAACGCACACACAGGACACGGTTCATCCGGCTTCACCACCGGCCTTGCGCACCCGTTCAGCGGCATGGATCACCTGCTCGCCATGCTGGCCGTCGGCGTGTGGGCCGGACAACTTGGCGGTCAACGCGTCTGGCAACTGCCCGCCACTTTCATGGCCATGCTGGCAGGCGGCGCGTTCATCGGCCTGCTCATCCCCGACCTGCCACCGCTCGAACCCGGCATCGCCGCTTCGGTATTGATACTCGGCCTGCTCATCGCCAGCCCGACCAAGCTGGCGCTGCCGGTCAGCTTCGCCCTCACCGCCGCCTTCGGCATCTTCCACGGCTACGCCCACGGCAGCGAGATGCCCAGCGCCGCCGCCCCACTCGCCTATGCCGCAGGCTTCCTGCTCTCTACCGCATCGCTGCATATGAGCGGCATCGTTATGGGCCATACACTGCGTGAACGCTTCACGCGTGCGGTTCAGGTAGTGGGAATGAGCATCGCCACCATGGGCGCGTGGATGCTGGTGACCGTCTGAATCGTATCGCCCCATGTGACCGCATGGGGCAGTTGAAGCGAATGTTCACCGGCCAAAACAGCCGGTGGTACTGACTAGCCTAAAGGGCTTGCATTGAACAGATTTCCGACGCTACTTATGCCCCCTACTCGCGCCCCCGAATCCAATCGTGGTCGGGAACGGTCAGCGTTCCTACAAAACCACCTGTCTGTTTTGCCAGAACTTGTTCGTGCTGCGAGATCGCAAGTGCAAGCATCTGGATAGACGATCTGGCAACGCGTAGTGCGCGCAACACCTCCTGAGTGAACTGTTCCTGGTGGTGATGTTCAACTTCCGGAGCCTGTCTGCTGTAAGCCGGGTTCCCAAGATCATGCAGTATGACAAATCTGTGAGTACCTGCGTTACGGAGATCCTTTTGCGGACGTAGGATGCCAGCTTCATTACCGTAGTCGTCAGCAAGTTCCACAAGGCCATAGAGGGCACTGACTCCGGCACGTATCTTTTCATCAACCATTTTGGCAATTGGGCGCATGCCAGTTACCTTATCAGGCTTCTTTCGCCAGATTTGGCCGAAGTAAATTTTGTCGGGCTGTTGCCCTAGCTCGAAATAGTGGTTTGCCGTCACAGCTACCTTATCAAGCAAATCGAGAGCAGTGCGGTGTGCCAAGATGAGCGCAGAAGCATCCGGGCCATAGGTGGCGTAGTCGAGGGTGTCAGCAAATTTTCCCGTCGTCGGCCAAGCGCTATCGTTGATGACCCGCCATGCCA
The DNA here is from genome assembly GCA_011620315.1 of Sideroxydans sp. Classification (GTDB taxonomy): domain Bacteria; phylum Pseudomonadota; class Gammaproteobacteria; order Burkholderiales; family Gallionellaceae; genus Sideroxyarcus. The sequence goes on from WOZO01000014.1 coordinate 8,541, forward strand.
AGTCACGCGCAAGAATAAAATCACTTTTCAGCACATTGAACATGGCGAATACGGGCGGAGGCATCACGCTAGCGCCCGATTCTCGTTCCGAAATACCGGGAAGCATTAGCCAGTCCAATTTCCCCAAGGCAGGATCAACAAGCTCGACAGCGGGTGCGTATAGTGGCCCCCGAATTTGAGACAGTAGATTAAGCTGTAGTCCGAAGCGAAGA
>WOZO01000193.1 GCA_011620315.1 Sideroxydans sp.
ATAAGACCCGATGCCTGCAGTAAAATGCGGCATTGGTGAAGCGCATCGCTCACCATATGATGCTCAAACTGCCGGGCAGTGTGGATGTGGACGACCTGATCCAGGCCGGCATGATCGGCCTGCTCGACGCCGCCAGCCGCTATGACGAATTGCGCGGCGCACAGTTCGAGACCTATGCGGCACAGCGCATACGCGGCGCGATGCTGGACGAGTTGCGCGGGGCGGACTGGTTGCCGCGCAGCATGCGCCGCGACACGCGCCGTATCGAGAACGCCATCAGTAAGCTGCAGCAGAAACTGGGACGCACGCCGACCGAGACCGAGATCGCCAAAGAGATGTCGGTCAGCCTGACCGAATACCAGCAGTTGCTGCAGGAAGCGCGCGGCGCGCAACTGGTCTACTACGAGGACTTTCACAACGAAGACGAAGAGGGTTTCTTCGATCGCCACGATTACAGTACCGATGCCAACCCGCTGGAATTGCTGCAGGACGAGCGTTTCCGTTCGGCACTGGTGGAGGCCATCCAGCGCCTGCCGGAACGCGAAAGATTATTGATGGGTATGCATTACGAGCAGGAGATGAATTTGCGCGAGATCGGCGAAGTGATGGGCGTCTCCGAATCGCGCGTGTGCCAATTGCATAGCCAGGCCGTGGCGCGTTTGCGCACCATCTTGCGGGGACACTAATGGACATACTCAGCCTGTTCGGACTGGTCATCGCCGTCGCCGGTATCCTGGGAGGCCAGTTCCTTGAAGGCGGTGCGATCAATATGCTGTTGCAGACGGCGGCTTTCCTCATCGTGTTCGGCGGCACGCTGGGCGCGGTGATGGTACAACACCCGTTGAATATATTCCTGAATGGCATCAAGATGGCCAAGTGGGTGTTCGTCACGCCCAGAAGCGATGCGCAACAATTGACCTATCGCCTCACCGCCTGGAGTACTGCGGCGCGCAAGGATGGCATCCTCTCTCTGGAAAGCCAGATCAAAACCGTGAACGATCCCTTCGTGCAGAAAGGTTTGCAATTGCTGGTGGACGGGCACAGCGCGGAGAAAGTGCGCGAAGTGCTGGAGATCGACCTGAACAGTTACGAGACGCTGCACTGGCAAAGCGCGCGCGTGTGGGAAGCGGCCGCCGGTTATTCGCCAACCATCGGTATTCTGGGCGCTGTGCTGGGGCTGGTGCAAGTTATGCAGAGCCTGGGCGAGCCGTCCAAACTCGGTGCCGGCATCGCGGTCGCCTTTATCGCCACCATCTACGGCGTCGGTTTCGCCAACCTGGTGTTCCTGCCCATCTCCGGCAAACTCAAGATCCTTATCCAGCGCGAAGTGAACAAACGCGAGATGGTGATAGACGGTCTGTGCATGATCGCCAATGCGGAAAACCCGCATTTCATCGAGAATAAACTCAGGGGTTATCTGGCCTGATATGGCACGCCGCGCGAGACGACAAGGGCCGGACAATCATGATCGGTGGATGGTCTCCTACGCCGATTTCATTACCCTGTTGTTTGCATTCTTTGTGGTGATGTATGGCATCTCGTCGGTCAACGAAGGCAAATACAAAGTGTTCAACGGTTCCATGAGCAAAGCCTTCGGCACCAAGGCCGGCAACGGCGATACGGGCACCGGCATGAGCGAAGAAGAGATGTACTTCAAAGCCCTGATCGAACGCCGCAACGCCCGTCTCGCGGAAAAATTCATCAAGCAGCAGGAGCGCATGAAACGCCTGAGCGAAGCGCTCAACAGCAAACTGTCGAGCTTCGTCAGCAAGGGTGCGATGAGCGTCACGCAGAGCGAGCGGGGCGTCACGCTGGATATCAACGCCAGCATGCTGTTCCAGCAGGGGGATGCGACGCTGCAACCGGAGGCGGTGGTGACCCTGACGGATGTTGCAAAGATACTGGCGGAAGAGGCGATGCCGGTGGAGGTGGAAGGCTATACCGACAACCTGCCCATCGCCACCGCGCAATTCCCTTCCAACTGGGAGCTTTCCTCCGCCCGCGCCAGCAGCGTGGTGCGGCTGTTCATCGAGCAAGGGCTGAGCGCCGAGCGTCTCAAGGTCATCGGCCATGCGGACAATGACCCCGTGGCAAGCAATGACACTACCGAAGGCCGTGCCCGCAACCGCCGAGTGACCGTCACCGTGCTGGCCCCGCCGCCCGAAGCCGCGATCTCAACCGGCGCTAACTGATCCTTTTTTCAGCAGGTGGTGCTGTAGACCGTGCACCAGATTCTGCGTCAGCTCGGCCTGCAACTCTTCGAATTCCGGCGCGATACCCAGTTCCAGACATTGCGTCACGCGCAGTCCCTGATAGCCGCAGGGGTTGATGTTGTTGAACGGGGTCAGGTCCATGTCCACATTGAACGACAAGCCGTGGTAGCAGCAACCGTTTTTGATTTTCAGCCCCAGCGCGGCGATTTTGGCGCCGTTCACATACACGCCGGGCGCATCGGTTCGTCCTTCCGCCTGCACGCCGTGTTCCGCCAGCAGATCGATCACAGCTTGTTCGATCAGCCGCACCAGATCGCGCACGTTGATCTTCCAGCGGCGCAGGTCGAGCAACAGGTAGATCACGATCTGGCCGGGGCCGTGGTAGGTGATCTGTCCGCCGCGGTCGATCTTGACGACGGGGATGGCGGTCGGGTTCGGCAGGTGTTCGGGTTTGCCCGCTTGCCCCTGCGTGTAGGTCGGCGGATGCTGCACCAGCCACATCTCGTCCACGTTGTCGGCGCTGCGCTCACTGGTGAACTGCTGCATGGCACGCCAGGTCGGCTCGTAGTCGACCATGCCCATGGCGCGGATGTGGATGGGCGGGGTCATAACACCATCTTCACCATCGGGTGGCTGCTGAGCGCGCGGTAGATGTCGTCGAGCTGCTCGCGCGAGGTGACGTGCACCGTGCAGGTCAGGCTGAGATATTTTGCGCCGCTGCTGGCGCGCATCTCGATGTTGGCGGCGCTGAAACCCGGCGTGTGCTGCTGCACGGCTTCGGCCATCGCTTGCGCGAAGCCCTGCTGCGCGACGCCGAACACCTTGATGGGGAAGTCGCAGGGGAAGTCGATCAGGGAGTCTTTTTGCTCGCTCATTTGCACATAATTTCCTTTTTGAATGTCTGGTACAGCGGATACAGCCGCGCGAACATCGCGCCGGGCTTGCCGTTGCCGATGGCTTGTCCATCCAGCGAGGTGATGGGCATCACTTCGCGGGTGGAGGAGGTGAGCAGCAGTTCGTCCGCGCTGAACAATTCCTCTTTCATGATCTTGCGTATCCCGGTCTGGATACCGTGCGCGGCGACCAGTTCGAGGATCACATCGTAGGTGATGCCGGGCAGCATCAGGTGGTCTTTGGGCGGTGCCAGCAGCACGCCGTCCTTCACCACGAAGATGTTGCTGGCCGAGCCTTCGGTCAGAAAGCTGTCGTCGCGGATCAGGATCGCTTCGCCGCAGCCGGCATCGACCGCGGCCTGGCGCATCAGCACATTGGGCAGCAGCGAGATGGCCTTGATGTCGCAACGCAGCCAGCGGTTGTCCTGCACCGTGATGCCGTCGACGCCTCGCGTGATCGCTTCCGCCGAAGGATGCGTCAGCGGGCTGCTCATCACGAATACGGTGGGCGGCACCGGCGGATTGGGGAAGGGATGGTCGCGCTTGGCGACACCGCGCGTGATGTGCAGGTAGAGGTAATGGTCGTCCAGCGACAGTTGCGCGATTAGCGCATTCAGGATCGCTTCCCACTCGTGCATGCTGTGCGGATTGGGCAGGCGGATGCCGTCCAGGCTGTGCTGCAGGCGTTGCAGGTGGTCGCGCATGCGGAACGCGTTGCGCGCATAGACCGGGATGACCTCATACACGCCATCTCCGAACAGGAAACCGCGGTCCAGCACCGGCACTCTGGCTTCTTCGATGGGCATGAATGCCCCGTTCAGATAGACATCCATTGTCGTCTCCTATTGGAACAGCAAGCGTATCGCGTCCACCCCGCGCGAGAACACATTGGCCAGCGGCACGGTCTGCAAGGCCACCACCGGCAGGTCGAGATATGGCCGGCCGTTCAGCGACAGGTGCAATGTGCCAACCTGTTGTCCGGCGTTCACCGGCGCGACCAGTGGCTGCATCGTTTCCAATTGTGCGCTCAACTGCTCGCGCTGTCCGGCAGGGATGGTGACATAGCGATCCTCGCGGAAGCCGATGGCGAGTTGGTCGAAGGTGCCTTTCCAGACCGGCATATTGTTCACCGCCTGCTGTTTTCGATACAACTGCAGCGACTCATACTGGCGGAAGCCGTGATTCAGCAGACGTTGTGTCTCGGTGGTGCGCAGGTTCTCCTTGTCGGCCCCGATCACCACGGCGATCAGACGGCGCGGTTCGCGCAGAGCGGAAGCGGCCAGCGAGAAACCGGCTTCTTCGCTGTAGGCGGTCTGCATGCCGTCCACATGCGGATCCAGCCACAGCAAACGGTTGCGATTGAACTGGTTGATACCGTTGTAGCTGTATTCACGCAGGGCGTACAGGTTGTAGAACTCCGGGAAGTCGCGCACCAGTGCCGCCGCAATCAGTGCCAGATCATGCGCGCTGCTGTAATGCTGCGCATCGGCCTCGCCGGTGGCATTGGTGAAATGCGTGTCGCGCAACTCAAGCCTTTGCGCCTCGGCGTTCATGTGGTCGGCAAAGGCGATCTCGTGATGCGCGACGCCCTCGGCCAGCACCCGCGCGGCATCGTTGGCCGATTGCACGACCAGTCCGCGCAGCAATACTTCGACAGTCACTTCCTTGCCCGCTTCCAGAAACATGCGCGTCTCTTCGTTCTGCAAGCGCAGCGCGTACGGCGTGGGCGTCAGGCGCTGGGCGGGCGACAGTTCGCCGCGTTTGATCGCGCCGAACACCACGTAAGCGGTCATCAGCTTGGTCAGGGAACCGGGGGCGATATGTTCATCCGCCGCTTCGGCCACCAGCATCTGCCCGCTGCTGGCGTCGTACAGCGCGTAGTGTTTCGCCGCCAGCGTGGGGGCGAGGGGATGCGCGTGGGCGGGAGCGAACAGGCCGGACAGCACGAACAAAAGGAAGACAGGGATTCGCATATTCACCAAGATCGGGAGAGGCGCGGATTATACCGTGCCGATGCATGCCGCATCGGGTGCGGGTCGCAAATGCGGACATGCTTGAGTTGCATGCGCTCAGCACGTATCCTGCGGGCTCTGAAACGAATGCAACGACTCCGGATCCCGGAATGCATTTTCAATATCCCTGTTGATTGCTGCCAAATGAATACACCTGTTGATCTGCGCGAAGGCATACGCCATCTGGATTCGCTCCCGGCCATGCCCGAGATCGCGCAAAAACTCATGTCACTCAACCTTGAAAGCGAGCAGGGCGAGCAGCAGATGCTGTTGCTGATCGCCCAGGATCCGCTGATCTCGGCCAAGATCATCGGCTTGTCGAACTCTCCGCTGCTGGGCGCTTCGCACAAGGCGAATTCGGTCAAGGATGCGGCCATCCTGCTCGGCCTTAACCGGGTCAAGTCGGTTGCCACCGGCATCGCGGTGATGTCGCTGGTGAGCAAATCCATCGGCCGTTTCGAACCGCAGGAACTGTGGCTGCACAATCTGTGCGTCGCGTTCGCCATGCTGCCGGTGGTGCGCGCCATGCCGTATAAATCGCGCCCGAAGGACGATCTCATTTTTCTCGCCGGCATGTTGCACGACATCGGCTATCTGGCGCTGGCATATCTGGATGTGCAACGCAGCGACGATCTGCATACGCGTATCGCCATCGAGCCGGATCGTCCCGTGATCGAGATCGAGCGCGAACTGCTTGAAGTCACGCATGACGAACTGGGTGCCGAACTGGGCAGGCACTGGAACCTGCCGGATGAACTGATCGACGTGATACGTTATCACCACAGCCCGGATGCGCCCGAAGCCGCAGCCAGCCTGCCGCTGGCACGCATCATCCATGTCACCGAAAAACTGATCCCTTCCCTGGGGCTGCGCGAATTTGTCGGTGATCGTGTCAGCGACGAAGAATGGGCGGCGCTTGGCATCGACCCGGGTCAGGCGGAAGAGATTGCCGCGCAAGCGGCCGAGCAGGCAGAGCAAGCCTCGCAGTTCGCCAGTTCATTCTGAGCGGAAATTCTTGCATGACAAACAGCCGCCGCATTGCAGAATGCGGCGGCTGTTTTCAATCCACCACGTGCCGTTTCGCCAGCTTGCGCTGCAGGGTGCGGCGGTGCATGTTGAGCAGGCGCGCGGTGGCGGAGATGTTGCCGTTCTGTTCCAGTAGCACGCGGTTGATGTGTTCCCATTCCAGCCGGTCGACCGAGGCGGGTTGGGCTTCCACCGCCTTGTCGGGGTCGGCGCTGTGGCCGAAGGCGGCCACGACTTCGTCGGCGTTGGCGGGTTTGGAAAGATACTGTGTCGCGCCCAGCTTGATCGCTTCCACCGCGGTGGCGATGCTGGCATAGCCGGTGAGCATGATGATGCGCGTGTTGGGGTCGAGTTCGTGCAGGCGCTGCACCAGCACCAGTCCCGAAGCGCCGTTCATCTTCAGGTCGATCACCGCGAATTCCGGCGGGTTCTCTTCCGCCAGCGGCAAGGCACTTTCCACACTGTTCGCATCGGCCACGGCGTAACCGCGTTTCTCCAGTGCGCGCCTCAACACACCCCGGAAGGTGTCGTCGTCATCCACCAGCAACAGTGTCGGCAGGTCGCTCATGCGTTCTCCCTGCTGCGTGGCAGTACCACTTCGGTAGTCGCGCCGCCGCCTTCGCGGTTGGACAACTGCACGCTGCCGCCCAGCCGTTCCAGCGTGGCGTTGGCGAGGAACAGGCCGAGGCCGCGTCCTTCCGCCTTGGTGGTGAAGAAGGCGGCACCGGCGCGCTCGGCGGCTTCCGGTGTGAGGCCGGGGCCGTGATCGCGTATCTCCAGCACGGTGCGATCATCGTCCCAGTGCAGCAGGATATCCATCTCGTCCGGCGAGGCATCGGCGGCGTTGTTGAGCAGGTTCAGCAGGGCGGCACGCAATGCCGGATCGGCACTCAAATGCGGTGCGGGTTGCACGCCGTCGATCTGGTAGCGGTAATGCACGGTGGGGCGCAGCAACTGCCATTCGTCCAGCACTTCATGCAGGAAAGTCTCCACATCCACTTCGTCCGGTGTCTCCTGCGCGTGGCGGATCAGCGTGTCGAGGATGCGCTTGCAGTTCTTCACCTGATTGTCGAGCAGGCTCAGGTTCGCTTGCTGCTCCGGGTTATCGCATTCGTCGCGCATCTCGCCGATTACCACCGCCATGGTGGACAGCGGCGTGCCCATCTCGTGCGCGGCGCCGGCCGCCAGCGTGCCGAGCGCGACGATGCGTTCGTTGCGCAGCGTGTCTTCGCGCACGCGGTTGAGCTGCGCGTCGCGCAGGCGCACCGCCGCCGCCATCTCCACCGCAAAATAGGCGATCACCGCCGCGCTGATCAGGAAGCCCAGCCACATGCCGAACACGTGCGTGTTGAAGGCGTCGCCCAGCGGCGAGGCTTCGGTCGCAGCGGCGGCGGGAGCGGACTCGGTGCGGCAATAGTCCGGGCCGGTGTTGTGCATGGCGTGCGGGTCGGGGGCGATCTGCGCCATGGCGGGTGTGTGTTGCGCATGCGCATCACCCGTCGGCAGCGGCACATACCACACCATCAACAGGCTGTAGCAGGCCAGTGTCAGGGTCGCCATGCCCCAGGTGTAACGGCGCGGCAGGATGGCCGCCGCCAGTACCAGCGGCAGCAGATAGAGCGAGATGAAAGGATTGGTCGAGCCGCCCGCGTAATAGAGCAGCACGCTGAGCACGGTCACGTCCAGCGACAGTTGCACGAACAGTTCCAGATGGCTGACCGGATAGTCGCGCGACAAGCGCCACCATGTGAGCCCGTTCGCCAGTGCCAGCGCCGCCACGGTGCCGAGCATCGGCAGCCAGGCGAAATCCGTGCTGAGGAAGCGGTGCGCCAGCAGCAGCGTGCTCAATTGCGCGAGGATGGCCCAGTTGCGCAGCATGAAAAGTCGGCGCAGGTGGGAGTGTCCGGTCTGGGAGGCGAGCAGGGAAGAATGCATGGCGCGGATTCTACCGGATGCCCGTGGTTGCGGGCGTGCGACAAAATGACGCAGGGTTGCGCAGTGTGGAATCCCTACAATCTTTTCCGCTTGTATTTCAAAAAATCCGGAGGAGAAGAAATGAAGTTGAAGATGATCGCGGTGAGCGTCGCGCTGGCGTTGGGCAATTCGGCATTGGCCGCAGACGAGACACTGGACGAAGTGGTGGTGACCGCGCCGCAAAGCAGTGCGCCGTTGACAGTAAAGACCGATCCGAAGAAGCCGCGCCAGCCGGTGCCGGCCCATGACGGTGCGGATTATCTCAAGACCATCCCCGGTTTCTCGGTGATCCGCAAAGGCGGCACGGACGGCGATCCGGTGTTGCGCGGCATGGCCGGTTCGCGCCTGAACATCCTGCTCGACGGCGAGCAGATCTTCGGCGGATGCGGCGGCCGTATGGATCCGCCGACCGCTTACGTGTTTCCCGGTTCGTATGACCGCATCACCGTGCTGAAAGGCCCGCAGACCGTGCTGTATGGCGCAGGCAACTCGGCAGGGACGGTGTTGTTCGAACGCAGCATAGACCGCGATGCGCAAATCGGCACGCATGGTCAGGCCTCGTTGATGC
>WOZO01000213.1 GCA_011620315.1 Sideroxydans sp.
CGGTTTGCTGCTGTCTTTATGATAGTTTTGGTGGGGTAGTCCGACAGCCTGCTAGTGAAAAAAAACGGGTCCGTATCGAATAATTCTCGCTATCACATCCCGCGTTTTCGCTTCGCATCCTAGCCCGACATACATCACAGCTACAACCAGAAATTTGGCCTATATATTTTCTGCAAACATATAGGCCGCGCCGGACCAGAGACTATCGCTGCGCGCTATCCACGTTAAGTTGCAACCAATATTCCAGCAACGCCAGATGCCACAGTTTGCTGCCGTTCAGTCGTGTGAAGTGCGACTCCGGCTCAGCGAGTAACTTCTCCACGTAAGCCTGATTGAACAAGCCGCGTTTCTGGCAGGCATCCGACAGCAGGATGTCGCGCATGAATTCGAGGAATTCGCCTCGCACGTATTTCAATGCGGGGACGGGGAAGTAGCCTTTAGGGCGGTCGATGACGCTGTCGGGGATGAGGCCGCGCGCGATGGCTTTGAGGGGGAACTTGCCGCCTTCTTTCAGGCGCAGCGAGGGCGGCATTTTGGCGGCGAGTTCGACCAGTTCGTGATCGAGGAAAGGTACGCGCGCTTCCAGGCCCCAGGCCATGCTCATGTTGTCCATGCGCTTCACCGGATCGTCCACCACCAGCGTGCTCACGTCGAAACGCAACACCTGGTCGAGGAATTCGTCGGCATGCGGCTTCGTCAATTCTTTGGAGACCAGTTCGCTGGTGACATCTTCCGTGCGGTAAGCGTCGCTCACCGTGTCCAGATATTCGGCATGGTCGCGGTCGAAGTAATGATTGCGGAACTTGTCCAGCGCGCCGCCTTCTGCGGCGTCCATCTTGGGATACCAGAAGTAGCCGCCGAACACTTCGTCTGCGCCTTGTCCGGCCAGCACGACTTTCACATCTTTCGATACTTGTTCCGCGAGCAGATAGAAGGCGATGTTGTCCTGGCTTACCATCGGTTCGGACATGCTGCGCACCGCTTCCGGCAGGCGCTTCAGCACTTCGCTGTTGGGGATGAGCATCTTGTGATGTTGCGTGTGGTAACGCGCGACCACCTGATCGGAATATTCGAACTCGTCGCCTTTCTCTGCATCGCCGCCGATGTCTTCGAAGCCGATGGAGAAGGTGCGCAGGTCGGGCATATGGTCGGCCAGCAGCGCGACGATCAGGCTGGAATCGAGGCCACCGGAGAGCAGCACGCCGACCGGCACGTCCGCCGCCAGACGGTGGCGTTCCACCACTTTTTTCAACACATGGCGCGTGGCGTTGAGCCAGTCCTGTTCGCTCAGTCCCACATCGGGGCGTGTCGCATCCAGTTCCCAGTAACGCTTGAGCTCGACGTCGCCCGCCGCCGAGATGCGCATCCAGTGCGCCTGAGACAGTTTGCGGATGCCGTTGAGCAGGGTGCGCGGCGCGGGCACGGAGGAGTGCAGCGTGAGTTGATGATGCAGTGCGATGGGGTCGATGCTGGTGTCGATGCCGCCGCCCGCCAGCAGCGCTTGCGTGCTGGAGGCCAAACGCAGCGATGCGCCGTCCAGTGCGTAATAGAGCGGCTTGATGCCGAAGCGGTCGCGCGCCATGAACAGCGTGTGGTCGCGCATGTCCCAGATGGCGAAGGCGAACATGCCGTAGAAGTGCGCCACGCAATGCTCGCCCCAGACGTGGTAGGCCTTGAGGATGACTTCGCTGTCGCCGTCGGAGAAGAAGTCATAGCCCATCTCCTGCAACTCTTCACGCAGCTCGCGGTAGTTGTAGATGGTGCCGTTGAACACCAGCGCCAGATGCAGTGCCTCGTCCACCATCGGCTGGCGCGAGCGGTCGGACAGGTCGATGATGGACAGGCGTCTATGGCCGAAGGTGAGCGGCCCGTCGGCATACACGCCGGAGGCGTCGGGGCCGCGTTTGATCAGCGCATCGGTCATGCGCATCAGTCGGTTGTGGTCGGGAGTTTGTTTGTCGAAGCGTAGTTCGCCGCAGAGGCCGCACATAGATTTTGCTCTTCAGAATTCAATGGATGGACGGATCACAAAGGTCAGCATGCTGTTGTCGATGCTGCGCAGACTGTCGGCATATTCATACGGGCTGGTCCAGATGAAACCGGCGCTGATCACCGGGATGAAGCCTTTAGGCGGCAGCGGCATTTTCTTGCCGGCGATCAATTCCGTGCGCACCAGCTTGCCGCTCTGTTGCAGGAAGTGCATGCGGAACTCGGCGGTGGTGTTGTCCAGCCTGTCTAGGCCGGGTGAATGCAGCTCGGTGTTGCTGCGCGAAAGACCGATGTAATATACATCGTTGATTTCGATGTTGTCGTGGAACTTCGCGCCGCCACGGAAGCTCCAGGAAAGTTTCTTGTTGGTGTAATCGAGCTGGCCTTTGATCTTCCATTCCAGTTCGAACCAGTGATCCTCGACCAGCATGTTGTTCTTGATGTGCTTCTCGCCGACGCTGATCAGATAGCCGGTGTAGCCGTAGTTGTTGCCGACACGCTGCTCGCCGGGACGCTTCAGTTTGGCCACGTTGCCGAAGAACATGGACAGTGCCCACGGTTCCTGGAAACCGGCGGTGAGCGACTCAATGATGTTGAAGTTGTTGCCTATCGCGCCGCTGTCGTAAAAACCGCGCTGATGCGTCTTCAGCCAGGTGCCCAATATCGGCATCGGGTAGATGCTGGCTTCCAGCGTCATATAGCGCGGCACCACGGAGTCCTTGATCAACTCGCGGTAGATCAGCGCTTCGCTGGCGGATTCGATGGTGGGGATGGGTTTGTCCGTGAGCGGGATGTTGTAGCCCGCGTTGGTGTAGTACGGATCGATCTCGTGGACGAACTCTGCATGCGCTGCTTGTGCCTGTGCCGTCCCGCATGCCAGAGCGGCGAGGGCTGCAAACAGGAAATGGTGCAAAGAAAAGGGCATGGACGGATTCTATAGGCAGAAGTCCCGGCCTCAAAGCAAAGCCGACTGCGCCGGAGGGTTTCGGTAGAATGGGCCATCACCAACAGGAGCGAACCTTGAAAAGACTCACCGCCAACAACCTGACCGATCTCGGCCAACTGGCGCAGCAATCGCCGCGCCTGCGCATGAACAGCAACCTGCATAGCGACCTGTCCGACCCCGTGCAGCGCCTGGCTATCGCCATGGAACCCGGCACCCTCATCATGCCGCACCGCCATCCGCATACCTGGGAAGTGCTGACCGCTTTGAAAGGCCGTTTCGCCGTGCTGTTGTTCGACGATGCGGGCAACGTCACCGAACGCGCCGAGCTGGGCGAAGACTGTAGCGTGGTCGAGATTCCCGACGGCGGCTGGCATGCCGTGCTGTCGCGCGATGTCGGCGCGGTCATCTTCGAAGTGAAGCACGGCCCGTATGCGCCCATCGCCGAGGCGGATGTGGCAGCGTGGGGCAAGGGCCGCAGCGCCGCAGAATTGAACGCATGGTATGCGGTGGCGCAAGTGGGCGGGCGTATCGGCTGATGCCGCGCCGTCTGCGCGGCAGACGGCATTCCGGGTCCGGGACGGGCTCACCCGCTGATGGAGGTGGACATGAAATCCTCTGGCGCGCATGACAACAACGACCCGGACCGGGAACGCCACGCTTCGGCGCGCGAGCGCATGCTGGCATCCATCCGCGTCATGGCGGACGAGTCCGCTGCTTACGGCGGCGTGCCGATCTCGGAACGCGTACTCGATGTCATGGCGACGGTGCCGCGCCACCGCTTCGTGCCGGACGCCGAGGCATTCTCCGCCTACCAAAATCAGCCGCTGCCCATCGGCCACGGCCAGACCATCTCCCAACCCTATATTGTCGCGCTGATGACCGAGCTGCTGGCGCTCGAACCCCGGCACAAGGTACTTGAGATTGGCACCGGCTCGGGTTATCAGGCGGCCGTCCTGTCGCGGCTGGCCGGGAAGGTGTGCAGCGTGGAGATCGTCGCAGCGCTGGCCGGGGCAGCCGCGCAGCGCCTGCATGCGCAGGGTTGTGACAATGTCGAAGTGAAAGCGGGCGATGGTTCGCTCGGCTGGCCGGAACATGCACCTTACGACGCCATCATCGTCACCGCAGCGGCCGAGCAAGTGCCGCCTGCGTTGCCGCAACAGCTCAAGCCGGGCGGGCGCATGGTGATCCCGGTCGGCGGCTGGCTGGATATGCAGCAACTGCTGCTCATCACCAAGCAGGCGGATGGCAGCCTGCAACAACGCAACATCGAGCCGGTACGCTTCGTGCCGTTGACCGGGGAAGGTTAGTTCGCCGCGGCAGGGTGGCCGCAGGCAAATGTGCCTATACTGTCCCCGTGCCGCGGATGACGCTTTCGTCCGTTCCTGCGAAAGGCTGCCATGAACAACCGGGTCCGCAAGCTCCTCCTGCAGATCACCGCGCTCGAAGACGAATTGAACGAAGCGCTCAAGGAACAGGGTGATCGCCTGCGCTACCAGATGCAAGGGCGGCGTGTGGTGTTCGAGCAGACCATCAAAGCGGCGCACCGGCGCGCCAAACAGAACCTGTTCCGCTGGTTCCTCAGCGTACGCCCGCAGAACTACCTCACCATGCCGGTCATCTACGGCATGGCCGCGCCGATGGTGATATTCGACCTGTGCGTCACGCTCTACCAGTATCTCTGCTTTCCCGTCTACGGCGTCGGTCGCGTGAAGCGCGGCGACTATTTCGTGATGGACCATCAGCACCTCGCGTATCTGAACATCATCGAGAAGGCGCACTGTCTGTACTGCGCCTATGCGGTCGGCCTGCTCGCCTATGCCGGCGAGATCACGGCGCGCACCGAACAGTATTTCTGCCCGATCAAGCATGCGTGCAAGGTGCTCGGTGCCCACTCGCGTTATGCGCGTTTTCTCGAATACGGCGAGGCCGAGGATTTTCACGCCAAACTTGAGACGTATCGCAGCCAGTTGGCCGCAGAGGCAACCCGGCCATCCGGCACTGAAGACAACAAGCATTAGCCTTCCGGCGCAGCCGATTTGCTACACTCGCCCCGACACCGCTGCGGCGGAATGGCGTGTGAAACTTCGCAGGAGTCTATCGATGAAAGTAGGTGTGCCCAAAGAAATCAAGACCAACGAGAACCGTGTGTCGCTGGTGCCGGCCGGCGTCGAGGCGCTGGTCGCTGCCGGGCATCAGGTGCTGGTGGAAACCGGTGCGGGCAGCGGCAGCGGTTTTGAAGACGCGGCCTATCTGGCGGCGGGCGCGCGGATCGCGGCCGACGCCGGTTCAGTGTGGACGTCAGCCGAGCTGATCGTCAAAGTGAAGGAACCGATCGAAGCGGAATGGCAACGCATCCGCCCCGGCCAGATCCTCTTCACCTATTTCCACTTCGCGGCCAGCGAACGTTTGACACAGGCCCACCTCGCGTCCGGTGCGATCTGTATCGCCTACGAGACCGTGGAGTTGCCCTCGCGCGAACTGCCCCTGCTGACGCCGATGTCGGAAGTGGCGGGGCGCATGGCGGTGCAGGAAGGTGCCAAGTATCTGGAGAAACTGCACGACGGTCGCGGCATCTTGCTGGGCGGTGTGCCCGGTGTGGCACCCGCCAAAGTGGTGGTGCTCGGTGCCGGTGTGGTCGGCGTCAACGCGGCCAGAATCGCCGCCGGCATGGGGGCCAGCGTGGTCATCCTCGATGTCGATCTGGTGCGGCTGCGCTATCTGAGCGACGTCATGTCGGCCAACGTGCAATTGCTGTTCTCCGACCGTCACCAGTTGCTGGCGCAGATCGCCGAGGCCGATCTGCTCATCGGTGCCGTGCTGATCCACGGTGCGGTCGCGCCCAAGCTGGTCCGTAGCGAAGACCTCAAGCTGATGCGCAAAGGCGCGGTCATTGTCGATGTCGCGGTCGATCAGGGCGGCTGTGTCGAGACCACGCGCCCGACCACGCACGAACATCCCACCTATGTGGTGAACGGCGTGGTGCACTACGCGGTGGCCAACATGCCCGGCGGCGTGCCGGTGACCGCCACGCTGGCGCTGACCAACGCCACGCTGCCGTATGTGCTGCAACTGGCCAACAAGGGCTACCGCGAAGCGCTGAAACAATCGCCGGCCTTGCTCAACGGTCTGAACATCATCGCGGGCAAAGTCACCCACCGCAAAGTCGCCGAAGCTTTCGGCATGCAATACCATCCGGCAGAATCATTGCTCGAATAAGAAAAGACCCAACATGCCCACCCCCCGCCTGACACCCGCCGAACTCCGCCTTTCCATTCCGCCCGACGCACTCGGCTTCGCGGACACCTCGGAGTTGCTCGAATACCCCTTGCCGTGGATCGGCCAGGAACGCGCCGAGATGGCCGCGCAGTTCGGTCTGCAGATGGAGCAGCCGGACTACAACCTGTTCGTGCTGGGCGAGGTCGGCAGCGGACGGTCATCTTTGCTCAAGCGCGCGATGGAAACGGCGGCCCGCAGCCGCCCGGTGCCGCCCGACCTGTGCTATCTGCACAACTTCGATACGCCGGAGCGGCCGCTGGCCCTGCGGCTGCCGGCAGGGCAGGGCCGCCAACTGCGGCAAATGATGGCGCAGCTGGTGAAGACGCTGATCAAGGAGATCCCGCTGCGGCTGAACGGGCAGGACTTCAAGAGCGAGAGCGACCGCATCGAGAACGACTACAAGGTGGCAGAGGCCAAAGAATATGCCGCGCTGGACGCGTCGGCCGAGGTGCGCAATTTCACGCTGCATCGCGAGAGCGGACACATGGTGTTCACCTACCGCAATGCCAAAGGCCGCACGCTGACCGAAGAAGAGATGCTGGCGCTGCCCAAGGAAAAACGGGCGAAGATCGACCAAGCAGAATTGGAACTGCGCGGCGAGATCAGTGTGTATTTCGACAAGACGCTCGCCATGGGACGCACCAAGGACGAAGCGCTGGCCACCCTGCGGCGGCAGGTGGTCAAACCGCTGCTCGATCACGAGCTGCAGGAGATACGCACCGCACTGAAGAAACAGATCAAGGACTCGGTCAAACTCGGCACCTATCTGGATCAGGTATCGCGGGATATTCTGGACAAGGTGGAATTGTTCGATCCGCTGCCCAGCGATGACGACATCCGGCTCGAGGCGCTGAACAAGCTGCTGTCGCGCTATCGCGTCAATCTGGTGGTGGACAACGACGGACTCACCGGCGCACCGGTGATCGTCGAAGACAATCCCATGTACCGCTCGCTGTTCGGAAGTATCGAATACCAGTCCGAGAACGACGTGCTGATGACCGATTTCTCGCGCATCCGCGCCGGCAGCCTGCACAAGGCGCACGGCGGTTTTCTCATGCTGCATCTGCGCGACCTGCTGGCGGACGGCTTGGTGTGGGAGAAGTTGCGCCGTCTGTTGCGCAGCGGTCGCCTGCAGATCGAAGAGCCGGGCACAGCCTTCACGCCCATCGCCACCGTCTCGCTGGAACCGGAAGCGGTGGATGTGGACATCAAGATTGTGCTCATCGGTTCGCGCGAACAATATTACGAACTGCAGGAGAACGATCCCGAGTTCGCGCGCCGCTTCCAGGTCAAGGTGGACTTCGCCGGCAGTTTCTATGCCAGCGCCGAGACGCGCCATGCGACGGCCATCTTTGTTGCCGATTCATGCAAGCAGCGCGGTCTGCCGCATTTCGCTGCCGCCGCCGTGGCGCGGCTGCTGGAAGACGCGCACCGCGCGGTGGACGACCAGTCGCGGCAGAGCGCGAACTTTGCGCGCATCGAAGCGCTGGTGGTGGAAAGCGCTTTGATGTGCGCCGCGCGCAGCGGGCGGCTGGTCGAAGCCGCCGATGTCGATGCCGCGTTGGCCGCGCGCATCAAGCGCCACGACTATCCCGAGCAGCGCATGCACGAAGCCTTCGCCGAGGGCGATCTGCTGGTCGATGTGCACGGAGCCAAGGTCGGGCAGATGAACGCGCTGACGCAGATCGATCTGGGCGAATACCGTTTCGGCTTCCCGGTGCGGCTCACCGCGCGCACCTTCGCGGGCGAGGACGGGCTGGTCAACATCGAGCGCGAAGTGGAACTGTCCGGCCCCATCCACGACAAGGGGGTGTTCATCCTGCAGAACTATCTGTCCGCCCTGTTCGCGCATAACGCGCCGCTCAACTTCAACGCCTCTATCGTGTTCGAGCAGGAATACAACGGCGTGGAGGGCGACTCGGCCTCCTGCGCCGAGCTGTACACCCTGCTGTCCTCGCTGTCCGGTCTGCCGATCAAGCAGGGCATCGCGGTCACCGGCGCGGTCAACCAGCACGGCGAAGTGTTGCCGGTGGGCGGGCTCAACGAAAAGATCGATGGTTACTTCCGCGTCTGTCTGTCGGCCGGGCTGGACGGCAGCCAGGGCGTGCTGATGCCGCACCGCAATCGCCGCCACCTGATGCTGTCGCGCAAGGTGATCGAAGCGGTCGACCAGGGCTTGTTCCACATCTACACGGCGGAGCATGTGAGCGATGGCATCGAATTGCTGACGGGGTTGCCGGCCGGCGTGGCGGACGAAGACGGTGAGTATCCGCACGGCAGCGTGCTGGGGCATGCGCAGCAGACCTTGCTGGCGTTCCATCACGCCTGCCAGGAATCCGGCCACCACAAGAAGGAAGACTAGCAGCCTGTCTGGCTTCCCGTTAATTTCAACAACAACCCGGACTTGCCGGGC
>WOZO01000132.1 GCA_011620315.1 Sideroxydans sp.
GACAAATTCACGGGGGGTGCGTTGGATATCTGGGGGGTATGAAATATCCGGGTTAAAGCGTACGACTCGCCATGCGACGGTGCGAGACGGGTGATCGATCGGGAAGGCAACAGGCGTTCGAGCAGATCGTCGATGCCGTCTTGTACGCGTTGCTCGATGGCGTGATCGAGCGTCAGCCCGGATTCCTCCGACCACACGAGCTGCTGCTCATCGGCATAGATGCTTTCCAGCACTTGGCGCGGCGCGAGGGAAGACAGCACCGGACGCAAGGCGTAATCAAGAATCAGTGTGTGCGCCGGACTGCCGCCGTTAGCCAGCGGCAACACCACCTTGCCGCGCAGACCGAACTGCGGCCAGAGGTCGATGAATGTCTTGAGGAGGCCGCTGTAGGCAGCCTTGTATACCGGGGTGGCGATGACGATGGCGTCGGCGTTTTCCACTTGTTGCAGCGCGGAGATGATCTGCGGATGCTTGAAATCGGCATGTAGCAAGGCTTCGGCAGGCAGGTCGCGCACCTGCAAGGTTTCCACGTCTAAGCCTTGTTGCTCCAGTCGCGCACCGATGTTTGCCAGCCAGCGCGAAGTCCTGGAAATGGCAGAGGGGCTGCCGCCGATCAATAGTATGGTCATATTCTTTTCCTTATCTATTTCTTGTGTACATCAACGATCTGAAGTCTATGACCACCATTCCAAATCATTAACCAAATAAACTTCATAACCTTTGCACCTATTCGTATATGCATGCCGCGCGCGGACGGCGCGACCCGTCAGGCGGTGTTCAGCAAGATCGAGTCATACAGGATCGCGCCGGACTTGCCATCTCGCGCCGCAGCGCTTCCTATGAATAGGAGGTCGGCGTCGGGTATATCCCGTTCAATGCCCAGTTGCCGAGATCGCGCAATTTGTAATCGAGCGGATCGTGCAAGGTATGTGTGCGGGCATTGCGCCAGAAACGGTCGAGTCCCAGCGCGGCGTGCGTTGCCCCGGCTCCCGCCACATCGAACAGTTGCGTGCCGATGTCCAGACTGGCGCGGTGCGCCAGTACCTTGGCCTCGACTACCGCGACCGCCACGGCGCCGCGCTCCTCGGCGGTGAGTGCGCCGCCTTTTTTCCATGCGACATCGAGTTGATCCGCCGCCGTGTCGGCGAACACCGTCGCTGTGCGCAGTTGCAGCCACAGCTCTGCGAAGCGCTGCAACAGGTAGGGATCGTGCGCCGCGCTATCGACGTCGGAGTTGACCCACGGCCTGCGCCGGGTCAACGTGTAGTCGCGTGCCGCCTCGAATGCGCCGTGTGCCAAGCCGAGATAGATGTTGACCAGGATGGATTGAGCGAGGCCGGCGCGCAGGCTGGCGTAGGGCGTGCTGTTCGGCCCCGGCTCCAGCAACAGCTCATCCTGCGCGATGAACACATCTTTGAAGCGCACCGTGCCGCTGTCGGTCTGTCGTTGTCCGATGGCATCCCAGTCCGTGTCGATCTCGACACCTGCGCGATCTGCCGGAATCGCGCCGACCAGGAACTTGCCGGTCTCGGTGTGCGCCGATACCAGCAATCGATCAGCACCGCGCGCACCGGAGCAGAAGCTCTTCAAACCGCTCACCACGATGCCGCCGTCACGCTCGACGGCGCGGCTACGGTTATCGGCGGGGTTCAGCGCATTACCCCAGAACCAGCGTTCCTGCACGGTTCGGGTGAGTAATTCTTCCTGCTGTTTTGCACTGCCGAAAAAAATGATGCTGGCGACTTGCAGATGCTGGAAGGCAAACAGGTGCGCCAGCGAACTGTCCACGGCGGCGACCCGTCGCACCACGCGCAGGACGGTGCGCCAGTCCTGCCCCAGCCCGCCATATTGCTGCGGGATAGCCAGCGTGAGCAACCCGCTGTCGTGGATCAGTTCGCGTTCTGCCGCAGCGTGGCCGCCCGCCTTGTCGCGCTCGACGGCGGTGGCGGCAAGCTGCGCGCACAGCAGTGCTGTTCGTTCTTCGATATTGAATGTAGTTGAGTTCATCTGTGCTAGACCACGTGTACGGAATGAAGCGCATCGAACACGATGCTGCGTTGTGCAAGCAGTGCCTGTGTCTCGCGTTCGCGCGGTTTGGGAAGTTCGATCTTGATGTCTGCGACCACGGTGCCGGGCTGGTTGCCGATGACCACCACACGGTCACTCAGGAACACTGCTTCGTCCACATCGTGCGTCACCAGCAGGATAGTGATGCCGTGCACCTTGGCGATGTTGGCCAGCAGATCCTGCAGGCGGATGCGGGTGAAGGCATCCACCGCGCTGAACGGTTCGTCGAGCAGCAACACTTTGGGATGGGTGTACAGCCCGCGCGCGATGGCGACGCGTTGTGCCTGACCACCGGAGAGCTGCTTGGGAAGTGCTTTACCGAAGCCGCTCAGTCCGACTTCAGCCAATAGCTCGCTAACGCGCGCGTCGTCATGCCCCACCTTGCCGATGTCGAATGAGATGTTGTCGGCGACACTCAGCCACGGAAACAATCGCGGTTCCTGAAAAATGAAGCCGATGTCGCGACTCACGCCGGAAAGCACTGTTCCATCTAGCCGTACTTCGCCGCGGTAATCATGCTCCAGTCCGGAGACGATACGCAGCAGCGTGCTTTTGCCGCAACCGCTCGCGCCGATCAGGCTGACCACTTCGCCCTGCGCGACGGTCAGGTGCGCTTCCTGCAACACCACCTTGTCCGCAAACTTTTTCTGCCTGACGTTGATATCGAGGTGGCTCATACACGCCTCCGTTTGCGCGTCTGAAGCGTGTCTCGCCAATACAGGCTGCGCACCTCGACAGCCGCCAGCACCGAGTCGCTGAGCTTGCCGAGCAATGCGATCAGGAAGATCGCCGCGATGACGATGTCGGGTCGGCTGGTCTCGCGCCCGTCCGAAAGCAGATAGCCCAATCCCTTGGATGCAGCGATGAGCTCTGCCGCCACCAGGAACATCCATGCCAGGCCGAGCGCGGTGCGCAGGCCGGTGAACACCGACGGCAACGAAGCGGGCAACAGGATGCGTCGCGCCAACTCGTACTTGCCCAAGCCGTGGATCTCACCCACCTCGATCAGCTTGCGATCCACGTTCTGGATCCCGCACACCACGTTGAGATAGACCGGGAAGAACGCACCCAGCGCGATCATGGTGATCTTGGGCGTCTCGTCGATGCCGAACCACAACAGCAGCAAGGGCACCCACGCCAGACTGGGTACGTTGCGCAGCGCCTGAAAGGTCGGGTCGATCAAGTCTTCGAACGTGCGACTCAATCCGACCAGAACAGCCGCCACCACCCCCAGCACAGCCCCGATGAAGAATCCGACGCCAACGCGGGCAAGGCTGGCACCGATGTGCGCCCATAGATCGTTCTGCGCCAGTTGCCATAGCGTCGCTGCGATCTCGCTGGGCGGCGGCAGTAAGCGCGCCTCCACCCATCCGCTACCGGCAGCAACCTCAAGGAGAACCAGCAACAGCACGGGAAGCAACAAACCGCGCAACGCACGGTCCGTCTTGCCGCCCGTCCAGCCCGACAAGAATCTGCGCCATGTCGGGCTGGACGGGCGAACCCCCTCCACTTTTTGCAAAGTCAACGAGTCAGTCATGATTCGCCACGCTTACTTGATGAGGGCTTGAACAAAGCGGGGATCGATCAAATCGCCGATCGCTTTGTTGACATCCGTTCCCGGCTTCACCAGTTCTTCTTGCACCAGAATAGGCGCAGCCTCACTCAAGGCGGCGATATGTTCCTGACCGATCACCGGATTCTTCAAACCGGTACGCTGTGTGAGCTGGCGCTTGGCGACATCAATCGAAATCTTGGCTTCAGCGGCTTGGATCTTTGCCGCCTCTTCCGGGTTCGCCAGGATCCACTTGCGTGCGCGTTCGTAGTTTTCGATCACGGTATTGATGACTTCCGGATGTTCAGTGACGAACTGCTCGGGAACGTTGAGGAAACCGTAGGTATTGAAATCAACATTGCGATAGATCAGCTTGCTGCCAGCTTCCAGTTCGCTCGCGGCCATATGCGGATCCAGCCCGGCCCAAGCATCAACACGTCCCTGTTCCAATGCAACGCGACCATCCGCATGCTGCAAGTGCACGATCTCGACCTCGGATTTCTTCACGCCGAATTTTTGCAGGCTGCGCAGCAGGAACAGATAGGGGTCGGTTCCCTTGGTGGCGGCGATCTTTTTCCCGCGCAGATCCGTCACCGATTTGATCTTCGAATCCTTGCCCACGACCAGCGCCGTCCATTCCGGTTGTGAATAGACATAGACCGCCTTGATTGGACTGCCGTTGGCACGCGCCAATACGGCAGACAATCCCGCCGTGCTGCCGAATTCCACGCTGCCACCGTTCAGGTATTCCAGCGCGCGATTGCTGCCCGCACTCTGCACCCACTTGACTTCAGTCCCCTGCTGTTTGAAAGCCTCCTCCAGCCAGCCGAATTTCTTCAGCACCAGGCTGCTTGGATTGTAGTAAGCAAAATCCACTCGTACCTCTTTAAGGGTGGCTGCTGGTTTCGGGGCGAGGAATTTGAATGCGGCACCGGCTATTGCCAGCAGTACAACCGCGATCGTGACGTAGCCGGCTTTGGTTTTAATGAAAGGTTTTGAATTCGTTGCTACTGGTTTTGCATCTGACATGGTTGTCTCCTGAATATCAATTACTGAGTCGAAATGTTGCTTCTTGTACAAGCAGCCTTATCGCCTCCTGATGTCAGGTCGGCATTGCTTCTAATTGGGGGGCGGATGCGTTAAGCACTCCGCCGATTTTCCGATCACGGGGAGGAGATGATCGGGAAACTTATGACTTTTTTTCCACTGTGCTGCTATGCGCGTACGAAGCGAGCCGCACCGGCTTGCGAGCGACATCCAAACGAACCTTTTCGCGCCGCTCGATCTGGGTGACGCGCCCATCGTGCAGGGTGATCTCCACCGAGCCGAACTGGATTTCGCCTATGGCGCGTTCTATCTCGTGCAGCACCTGCCGGGTTGTTTCATGTGCGCTCTTGTTCGGCATTTTCGTTTCCACAGCGTGTTGCAATGACTGGCACTTTAGCAACGCACCTGTCGACAGAGAACCAATTCATTTTTCTTTGCTTAGCAGGTTTCCAGATAACCGGGTGTGGTCACGCATCTTGGTACAAAAAAACAGGGGCAGTTTCCCGCCCCTGCGAACCGGATGTTGCATCCGGGGAGGAGAGAAGAATCTATGCGGCCAGTTGCGCGCTCCGTAATAGGGTGTGCTTTTCTGTGCCAACCGAAACCGGCTTGCTTACAACGAAACCTTGCAGGAACTCGGCCCCCGATCTCCGAGCTAGCGCCAGTTGACGGTTCGTTTCTATACCTTGCACGGCTACTTGGCACCCCGCTTGCTGCAGGCGGGCGACCAGCAGTTCGAATCTGTCGAAACCACCGGTATCGTGAGCTGCGCGCGCGATCAATGCGCCATCCAGTTTGACGATGTCCGGCTTGAGCGCCAGCACGCGCGACAAGTTTGAATGCTCGCTGCCGAAATCATCCACCGCGATGCGGTAGCCCAGACTGCGGTAGTTCTTCACCGCATCCTGCAGCAGCTGCGGGTCGGTGCCCGCAGCTTCCTTGAGTTCGATCACGACCTGCGAGGCGGGCACGGAGTAGTAATGCAGGATGCTGTCGAAAGTGCGCCCGTGGTCGCTGACGCGCGCCAGCAATTGCGGATGCACATTGAGGAACAGCTGCTCGTGCTCGTCAAAGTTGCGCGCATGGTTAAGCAGGTGCACGACGCGCACCAGCCGGTCGAATTGCACCACCCGCTCCGCCGCAAAAGCCCGCGCGAATGCATGCAGCGGACGGAGCGGTCCCGCGCGCAGCAATGCTTCGCGTCCGGCCACTTTGCCGTCCGCGCGCATGATGGGCTGGAAGGCGCTGGCGAGCTGGATGTCCATAAAGCTGCACACCAATCCTTGCTGTTCGGTGTCGAGCAGCGTGAACTCGTCGAGTTCAAGTTGCAAGTTGTTGCGCAGCAGTTGCTTCAAATATTGATAGTGTCGGTGGGCCATGATGGTTCCCGCATTGATGTGTATGACAGCAGTGTATGGCCGAAGCCATTGCGGGCGAACCAAGAAAAACTGCTGTGCTTATGAGAGAAGATTGAGATGCCGTGAAGCATGGAAAACGGGCCCCGCAAGAGGCCCGTTGTTTGTTGCGATGAGAGGAACGGTTTAGAACTTGTGGATCAGACCCGCACCGAACACGGACTTGGTGTCGCCCGCTGCGCCGATGCCGCTGCTGTTCAGATCGTAGTTCACTGCGGACTCGTTCTTCAGCGTGGTGTAAGCCGCGAACAGCTCGGTACGCTTGGAGAAATCGTGCCCGTAACGCAGCGCAAGCTGGGTGGCACCGGTGTTTGCCGTGGCAGTCTTGCCTGCTTTGGCGAAGCTCAGTGCGAACTTGTCCGCCCCCAGCTTGTACTGGCCGACCAGTTCCAGATTCTTCTGGCTGTAGCTGGCGCTGGTGGAGGTATTCACCTTGATGCTCTCGACGGTCGCGCCCAGCCAGGCATCGCCCAGATTGTATTTGCCGACCAGTCGCAGGCCGCTGTCGGTGGTGCCAGCGGTGGTGGCATCCGGACGGCTTTCGTATGCTGCTGCCGCATAGATGTCGCCTTGCTCGAAGGTGGCGGCGACAGTCAGGTCGCTCTTGTTGCTCGTCGCAGTCTTGGCTTCGTCCGGTGCGAAGGAGATACCGCCCTGCACGCCGCCGACCTTGGGTGCCCAATACTGCACGCTGTTCTTCAGACGGGTGTTGAAGTTCTTGGATGCGCCGGCGCGACCGATCAGGTTCAGCGCAGTGAAGGCTGAGGTGTTACCGAACAGTTCGACCTTGTTGTGGGCAGACTTGAATGGCGTATCCCAGTTGCCGAAGATCACCTTGCCGAATCCCCCTTCCAGACCGACACCGGTGTTACGCGTACCGTTGCCGAAACCGTTGCCACCGCTACCGTCGCCATCCACTTGCACTTCGAACTGGTAGATACCTTTCAGTCCGTCACCCAGGTCTTCGCTGCCCTTGACACCGAAGCGCGAGGCATTGGAGTTGGTGCGCAGTTTGCTGACCGCCCCTGTTGCGTTACTGCTGATGGAATCTACGGTCAGGTAGGCGACGCCGTAGGCGGTGATGTTGGCGTTGTCTGCCAGTGCCGGAGCGGAAAATGCTGCGGCGACGGCCAGTGCGATGAGTTTCTTTTGCATTGCGTGTTACTCCTTATGGTTTTGATGAAAACAGTTTCCCCGAGCAGGCCGTGCCTGCGACTTTTGGGTTCAGCTTGGGATTTGCGGATGCCCCGGCGAGGCATCCGCAGTACGTCTAGACTTTATTTCTTGGTATAGATCTGATCGAACACACCGCCGTCGGCGAAGTGCTCCTTCTGCGCTTTGGTCCAGCCGCCGAACACCTTATCGATGGTGATCAGGTTCACTTTCGGGAACTGCTTGGCGTATTTCTTGGCCACTTTTTTGTCAGTCGGGCGGTAGTAGTTCTTGGCCGCGATCTCTTGAGCAACAGGAGAGTAGAGATACTCAAGATAGGCGGTCGCCACTTTACGTGTGCCGTGCTTGTCCACGTTCTTGTCCACCACGGTCACCGGCGGCTCGGCCAGAATGCTCAGGCTGGGAACGACGATGTCGAACTTGTCCGGACCGAGCGAGGTGGTCGCCAGGAAAGCTTCGTTCTCCCAGGACAGGAACACATCGCCGATGCCGCGTTCGGTGAAGGTGGTCAGCGAACCGCGCGCGCCGGAATCGAGCACCGGCACGTTCTCGAACAGCTTTTTGATGAAGGCTTGCGCTTTCGTGTGGTCACCGTTGTTGTGCTTCAGCGCATAACCGTAAGCCGCCAGATAGTTCCAGCGCGCGCCGCCGGAAGTCTTCGGGTTCGGTGTCACCACGGCCACGCCCGGCTTGACCAGGTCGTTCCAGTCCTTGATGTTCTTCGGATTGCCTTTGCGCACCAGGAAAACGATGGTGGAGGTGTAGGGTGAGCTGTTCAGCTTCAGGCGTTTCTGCCAGTCGGCGGGAATCAGGTCAGCTTTGGTATGCAGCGCGTCGATATCCGCCGCCAGCGCAAGGGTGGCCACATCGGCTTCCAGACCGTCGATGATGGCGCGGCCCTGTTTGCCGGAACCGCCGTGCGATTGCTTGACCACCACATCATCACCGGTCTTGGCTTTCCAGTATTTGGCGAAGGCGGTGTTGTACTCCTGATACAGCTCGCGGGTCGGATCGTAGGACACGTTGAGCAGGTTGATCTCGGCTGCAACAGCGGCAGAGCTGGACAGCACGATGGCCGATGCCAGCAGCGAAGCGGCGAGGGAAGAAAGTTTCATGAATGGCTCCTTGGGAAATGGTCAATCGCAAATCCGCGATGGAGCGCATCCTAGGGAACCGCGTGCTGAAGAAGAACCAATTAAAAATGCATTGAATAGCAGAGAAGGGAATATAGGGCGCAGCACCTAACCCGGATATTTCATACCCCCCAGATATCCAACGCACCCCCCGTGAATTTG
>WOZO01000098.1 GCA_011620315.1 Sideroxydans sp.
ATGCGATGATGCGGTAACGATCCGGATGACGCGCGACGACGTCCAGCGTGCTTTTGCCTATGCTCCCCGTGGAGCCAAGAACGGTGATGTGCTGCACTAGTTCAACCCGTGAAAGAGCAGCGCCAGCATGGCCAGCGGCAAGGTCGAAGTCAGTGCGTCGATGCGATCCAGCAGGCCGCCATGGCCGGGCAGCAGCGCTCCGCTGTCCTTCACACCGGCTTGACGCTTGATGGCCGATTCGAACAGATCACCCATCACCGCCAGCGCCACCCACCACCAGGCGGTGAGCATCATCGCCGGCAATATCTGCAAACGGGAGAATTCTTCGCTGAACGACCACACCAGCGCCACGTAGATGGAGACGCCCAATATCGCGCCCGCCACACCTTCCCAGGTCTTGCCGGGACTGATGTTGGGTGCCAGCTTGGTCTTGCCGTATTTGCGTCCGGCGAAATAGGCGGCGCTGTCCGCCACCCACACGATGCCCATCACAAACAGCAGCATCCACGGACTGGGTGCCCAGGCACGCAGGTCGATCATGGCCAGACCGGTCGGCACCAGCACCAGCCAGCCGACCAGCATCATCAAACCTCTGTGTTTCACCTTCACGCCGCTCATCAGCCAGGCCGGCACCACGATCAGCCACAGCACGGCCGAGAACAGGTAAGCCGTCAGATGCGGATAGTTGATCGCACCCGGTTCTAGCTTCATATCCATCCACAACAGACCCAGCATCAGCAGCAGCGTGACACCCCAATACAGCTTGGCCGCCGTTCCTCGCAATCTGGACAAGCGCGCCCATTCGGATGTGCCCTGCATCACCATGGCAATCACCAGCAAGGACCAGCCCGGCGCGGGCAACAGGAACAGTGCAGCCAGCAGCAACACCAGCAAGATGAAGGCGGTGATCACGCGCGATCTAAGCATTGTCGCTTTCCTTTAGTTGTTCGCTGGTACGACCGAAACGGCGTTCGCGTTTTTGATAGGAATGGATGGCCGACTCCAGCGCCTCGCGGTCGAACGCGGGCCACAAGGTGTCGGTGAAATACAGTTCGGTATATGCCAGCTGCCACAGCAGGAAGTTGCTGATGCGCTGCTCCCCGCCGGTGCGGATGAACAGATCCGGTTCCGGTGCGTAGTGCATGGAAAGATAAGGGGCGAGTTCTTCTTCTTCGAAGGCGCTGGCGCGCTCAGGATGCGCCAGGCTCAGCGCATGCATGGCTTGCATGATATCCCAGCGTCCGCCGTAGTTGGCCGCTACGGTCAGGGTGAGGCCGGCGTTGGCGGCGGTTAGCTGCTCGGCTTCTTCGATATGGCGCACCAACGGCGCATCGAAACGGCTGCGGTCACCGATGATCTTGAGGCGGATATTATTTTCGTGCAGCTTGGAGACTTCGCGTTCCAGCATCTTCAGGAACAAGCCCATCAGAAAGGAGACTTCGTCGGCGGGACGGCGCCAGTTCTCGCTGCTGAAAGCGAATAGCGTCAGATATTCCACCCCCATCTGGCGACATGCCTTGACCACTTCGCGCACCGTCTCCACACCGCGCTGGTGCCCCATCACGCGCGGCATCAAACGCTTCCTGGCCCAACGTCCGTTGCCATCCATGATGATGGCGATATGGCGCGGGACAGCTGCTGTCTCGGGGATGGTGCGGGTTGAGCTTTTGAAGATGGCCATTTCAGGATACAGGATACAGGATGCGGGATTCAGTTGAGGCAGCCGGTGTTTGCCGTATCCTGCATTCCGAATCCTGATTCCTGATTAGACTGCCATCAGATCGACTTCTTTGGCTTGCAATGCCTTGTCGATCTCGGCGACGAAGCGGTCGGTCAGTTTCTGCACATCGTCCTGCGCACGGCGCTCGTCGTCCTCGCCCACTTCCTTGTCCTTGAGCAGTTTCTTCAATTGCTCGTTGGCTTCGCGGCGGATGTTGCGCACGGCGATCTTGGCGTCCTCGCCTTCGCTCTTCACCACCTTGATCAGGTCGCGGCGGCGTTCTTCGGTCAGCATCGGCATCGGCACACGGATAATCTCGCCGTTGGTGGCCGGATTCAAGCCCAGGTCGGAATCGCGGATCGCCTTTTCGACCGGGCCGATCATGTTCTTTTCGTAAGGCTGCACACCGATGGTGCGCGCATCGCTCAGCGTGATGTTCGCCACCATGCTGATCGCGGTGGGGCTGCCGTAGTAATCCACCATCACATGATCGAGGATGCCGGTATGCGCGCGGCCCGTGCGGATCTTGCTCAAGTCGGTCTTCAGCGCTTCCAGCGACTTTTGCATCTTTTGTTCGACGTTCTTCTTGATGTCAGAGATCATGCTTCGCTCCTAATCGACTCTTACCAAAGTACCTTCACCTTCGCCGAACACCACGCGTTTGAGCGCGCCCGGCTTGAAGATACTGAACACGATGATGGGCAGCTTCTGGTCGCGGCACAGGGTCAGCGCCGTGGCATCCATCACCTTCAGATTCTTGCTGATCGCCTCGTCAAAGCTCAGGCTCTGATAACGGATCGCATCGGGGTTCTTCTTGGGATCGTCCGTATAGATACCGTCGACCTTGGTGGCTTTGATCACCACATCGGCGGACATTTCCACGCCGCGCAGTGCAGCGGCGGTATCGGTAGTAAAGAACGGACTACCGATCCCTGCTGCGAAGATCACCACTTTGCCGTCTTCCAGATAGCGCAGTGCTTTGCCGCGAATGAACGGCTCGGCCACCTGCTCCAGACTCAGTGCCGACTGCACACGGCATTCCAGGCCGGCGCGCGTCATCGCGTCCTGCAAGGCCATCGAGTTCATCACGGTGGCAAGCATGCCCATGTAATCGGCGGTGGCCCTGTCCATCCCCGCCGCCGCCGGAGCGACGCCGCGGAAGATGTTGCCGCCGCCGATCACCATCGCCACTTCCACACCCAGCTCGACCACCTCCTTGATCTCGGCCACGATGCGTTCGATGACGGCGCGGTTGATACCGTAGCTGTCGTCGCCCATCAGGGCTTCGCCGGAGAGTTTGAGCAGGATGCGTTTGTAGGCGGGTGCGGACATGGTTTAGCCTTTCAGTGCCGCAGCAGCGGCAGCAACTTCAGCTGCGTAATCTTCGACCTTCTTCTCGATACCTTCGCCGACCACGAACATCTGGAAAGCGGTAACCGAAGCGCCCTTGCTCTTCAGTAGTTGCTCGATGGTCTGCTTGCCGTCTTCCGCCTTGACGAACACCTGTCCCAGCAGCGTCACTTCCTTGAGGAACTTCTGCACGGTACCTTCGGCGATCTTTTCCAGCATGGCTTCCGGCTTGCCGGATTCCTTGGCCTTCTCGATGGCGATACGGCGCTCGGTCTCGATGTCTTCCGCATTCACGCCGGAGGCATCCACCGATTTCGGCTTGGAAGCCGCGATATGCATCGCCAAGTCCTTGCCCAACGCTTCGTCGCCGCCTTCGTAGTTGACCATCACGCCGATCTTGTTGCCGTGCAGATAGGTTGCCAGCTGTCCGGTGGCGGTCTCGTAACGCTCGATACGGCGCACGGTCAGGTTCTCACCCAGCTTCATCACCAGCGCCTTGCGGTCTTCTTCCACGCTGCCCACGCCGTTCGCCAGCTTCATGCCCAGCAGTGCGTCGATATCGGCGGGATTGTTCTTCGCCACGGTTTCGGCGACATTCTTGGCGAAAGCCATGAAGTCGTCGTTCTTGGCCACGAAGTCTGTTTCACAGTTCACTTCAGCCACAGCGCCGATCTTGCCGTCGGCAGCCAGATATGAACCGATCACCCCTTCGGCAGTCACGCGCGATGCGGCCTTGCTGGCCTTGGCACCGCTCTTGATGCGCAGCAGTTCTTCAGCAGCCTTGGCATCGCCATCGGTCTCTACCAGCGCCTTCTTGCATTCCATCATGCCGAGGCCGGTGGCCTCACGCAGTTCTTTAACCATGCTTGCGGTGATTTCCGCCATGTCACACTCCTAATTTTTCAACAGAATTTAGCTTACAAAAAAGGGGGCTTGCGCCCCCTTGTTACGGAGAGGCAGCTTACGCGGCTTCTTTTTCCGCGATCTGTTCGACCAGATCGGTGGTCGCCTGTTCGCGACCTTCCAGGATCGCATCGGCCACGCCGCGTGCGTACAGGCGGATCGCCTGGCTGGAGTCGTCGTTACCGGGGATCACGAAATCCACGCCGATCGGGCTGTGGTTGGTGTCGACCACGCCGATGACCGGGATGCCCAGTTTCTGCGCTTCGGTGACGGTACCCTTCTGGTAGCCGACGTCGATCACGAAGATCGCGGAAGGCAGGCCCTGCATATCCTTGATACCGCCCAGGCTACGCTCCAGCTTTTCCAGTTCGCGGCGGAACATCAGGCCTTCTTTCTTGGAGACCTTGTCGATGCTGCCGTCTTCTATCATGGCTTCCAGTTCTTTCAGTCGCTTGATCGACAGTTGCACGGTCTTGAAGTTGGTGAGCATGCCGCCCAACCAGCGATAGTCGACATAAGGAGAGCCCGCGCGCTGCGCTTCTTCGCGGATGATCTCGCGCGCTTGACGCTTGGTTGCCACGAACAGGACGTTGCCCTTCTTCGCCGAAATCTTGCGCACTTCCTTCAGCGCGTCGTTGAACATCACGACGGTCTTTTCCAGGTTGACGATATGAATCTTGTTGCGATGACCGAAGATATAAGGGGCCATCTTGGGATTCCAGAAACGGGTCTGGTGACCGAAATGGACACCCGCTTCCAGCATTTGACGCATTGTGACTGCTGCCATGTTATTACTCCAACGTTAAGGGTTAAGTTCTTCCACTCGCCAGCCTGATCCCGTAAGGACACCCCAACATGAACGAGTGTGTGAATTCCCGTTCAACGGCGGTTGCCGGATAAACGGGGCGCGCATTGTAACCGAACGCCCCTGCCGACTCAATACTGCTGTTGCAGCGCAAGCATGCCCAAAACAGCCGCACCGCAGGCACCCCGACCGGAAGGGGTGCGACGGGGGCCGACTTGATGCCATAATCGGCCAACCGCAGCCATCAACGCATCGTACAAGGGAGAGCTTGATGCAGAAACGGGCCCTGTTCCGTAAATTACGCAACTATGTCGCCGCGCTGGCAGTGATCGCCACCGCAGTCGCACTTGTGTTCGCCATTTCCTTCACGGAATCCAATCTGCCGTGGACAGCGTTCCTGACCGGCGTGCTGGTCGCCGCCATCCTGGCCGAGACGGTACGCGCCTCACGCTCGGAATGGCTGCTGATGCGCCGCACGGCGCAACTGGCGGCCATCAAAGGCAAACTGGAACGCGAGACGCTGCTGCGCAAACACGCCGAACAAAAGAATGCGAGCGACCGCCCGCGCCTGCAACTCATGGACGAATCCATGAATTCCATGGTCGCGCTGTTCGATAGCAAATGCCAATGTCGCTATCACAACCGCGCTTTCCATGATTGGCTGGGCATGCGTCCCGAGCAGATAGACGGCCACCACATTCGCGAGATATTCGGCCCCAAGGTCAACACCGAGATCGCCACCGCAGTCAGGCAATCACTGGATGGCCAAGAAGTCCGCTACGAACGCACGCAGGCGATGGCGAACGGCGCGCTCTACCACCTGTCGATCACCCATATCCCGCAATACGACGAGGCGGGCAAGGTCAATGGTTTCTATTTCCTGGCAGACGACATCACCGGTCGCAGCGACCTGAATCCCGTTCAACCTGCGCCCGCCGAACAAGCTGACGGCAAAGATGTACCCCAAGCCGGACAAGAACTCTATATCGACGCCTTTTCGGAACAGATTACCGGCCAGAAGGATGCGGGCAAACGCATCATCACCGCCATCGAGCATGGTGAGTTCCGCCTGTTCTGCCAACTGATCGCCCCGCTCCCGCTCGATAGCGGCAGCGCGGAACACTACGAGATCCTGATCCGCCTGCGGGAAGAAGAAGAAGGTCTGTTGCCGCCCGGCGCATTCTTCCCGCTGGCGGAAAGACACGGCCTGATGCCCTATCTGGACCGCTGGGTGATCCAGCATGTGCTGGCATGGTCGGCCAGCCACCATCGCAAGGACTCGATGTTCTTCATCAACCTTGCAGCAGCCACACTGGGCGACCCTGAATTTCCGGTATTTTTGAAAAGCACATTGCACGAATACGAGGCGGCTGCAAGCAGCCTGTGTTTTGAAGTAACCGATGCAGAGTTGGCTCAACGCGGCGAGAATGCAGCTGAATTCATACGACAGGTCAGAGCCTGCGGTTGCCGGGTCGCCTTGAGCGGGTTCGGGCGCGACAATGTTTCCTTCGACCGTATACGCGGATTCCAGGTGGATTTCATCAAGATTGACGGCAGTCTCATCCTTGGTCTGTTGCGCGACCCGGTCAATCTGGCGAAGGTCAGCTCAATAGACCACGTAGCCAAAAAGATCGGCGTACGCACCGTGGCAGAACTGGTGGAAAGCGATGAACTTATCGCCAAACTGAACGAGTTGGGTATCGACTACGCGCAAGGGTTCGGCATCTCGCGCCCGCGCGCCCTCGAGGAATGAAATCACCGCCCATGGCAGACGCAGATACCATGAATAAGTAAAAATACAGGCCGACCTAGTCTCTTCAGGCTATTTCGGATTGGAAAAGATGACGCTATATACATCTCTCAGAAACCCGCCGCACAGGAAGAAAAATCATGCCCCCCTTGATTCCCCTGCTTGTCAACATTCTGGTGATCGGCGTGATAGTCGCCGAACTCATCGCAACCGCCCTGGGCGCCATCAACGCCAACCAGTTGCTGATAGTTAGCGCCATCTCGGGCGGATTGACGATCTTTTCGATGAGGCTCTCGCAGCAGGCACTGGACAGATTGGACCAGCATAACGGATTGGAAGACGAACAACTGCAGAAAGAGATCCAATCGTTGGCTCAGCAGCAGGCGCATCGAACCGAGGAACCTCGCAAACCCAATATTTGAACCGCTTTAAACTGCCAACCTGACTTCAAAACCAAGGGAACGGATACGCGCAGCAAAGGATTCCAGTTGCTGCGTGGACAATGCAGAGAGTCGCTGAGCTTCCGGCTGAAGTGAGGGACGAGCCAAGCCATATAGCAACACGCCCTTCGGTTTAACGCCATCATGCATCGCGGCAGCGAGAAAATCCAGATAGTCATCCTCATCCTGCTTGCTCGGCGCTTCCCCATCCAATGCGAACCAGCATGTCTGCAGCCAGCTATTGGGACAGCAGCCTATAGCAGTCGCCAGATTCCTGCGCACGACCTCCAACTTTGACTGCGTATCGTTCACACGCAGCATGCCCGCCTCGCTGGCGCGGTCCAGCTTGAACCACACTTCGCCATTGAGTTGCGCCATGCGCCGCAGCCCCTGCTGCACATAGTCACGCTGCATCAGACTGCCGTTGGTGATCAGCACCAGTTTGATATCTGCAGGCTTCAACCTGCCGATGATCTCTATGACTTCGTTGAACGCCTGTGCGCTGGTCGGTTCGCCGTTGCCGGAGAGCGCGATATCGTTGATGCGCCTCGCCTCGGGCGGCACGCGTTGCATGAAATCGCCGTGCTGCAACTCATGCAGGAAACCGCCGAGCTCCTTTTCCAGCAACGGCAGATCGACAGGTGGCGCAGAACCCAGTTTCAGGTCGGGCACCTGACAATAAATGCAGCGCCAGTTGCAGGCATTGTTGGTGTTGAGGTTGATGCCAATGGAAACCCCGCCCGCGCGGCGCGACACGACCGGATAGACATAGCGCAATCCGGCGCTGTCGCGGCTGTGGTCAGTCGTATTCAGGTTGCCGGAAGCAGGCTTAGCCACGGGTGACACCTTTTTCTCCTCAATGCGGCGCAACGTCGCTGCTCGCGGCAACACTCAGACCGAACGGAAAAGCCATGCGTTTGCTTTGCTTTACCGTCACCAGTTCCAGCGAGCTTGGCACGCCGTTCAACGAGATTTTGCCTTGCCAGTTTTGTAACTTGCGCTTCATATCAACGCTATTGATGCGCATGAACTTTCCTTCGGCATTGAGTGCACGCACCGCGAACAAACATCCCATATCTCCATATCCATCAATCGACACTGCTTCGCGCGCAATCTCGGTGAGGCGCACCGGACCGCACGGTGTCGCCATTTCCGTTCCCGCATCGGCAACCGGAAAGATCGTTATTTCAAGCGCGAGCGGCACGTTCACCCACAAACGCCCGGACACCGAACTCAGCGCATCGTTCTTGGTCTCGATAGCAGTTTCCAGATTTGCGCGGCCACTGACATTGTCGTCTCCGTTGCGACTCAGCAACACTGGCATGCGCCACACCGCGCCGCCATCAACCGGATGATGCACCGTTCCATCGGCCTGCACGATCTCCTGCACTTCCAGCTCGGCTGCCGACAGTGCGCCATCGAGATTCTTCAACGGCGGCAGATACAGCGAGAAGTACAGTTGCAGATTGCGGAACGTGCTGACCGATTCAAGATCGACAACGGCGATGCCCGCCCCGGCATTGGCG
>WOZO01000179.1 GCA_011620315.1 Sideroxydans sp.
AGTTGTGTATAAGCGACAGGCGCAAGCTGGACGATGCACCGTGGAGTCTGGACAAGCTCAAAAAGAAAGTCGTCAAACATGCGCTGTGGTTATTGATCGCGCTGCTGACCGGCATCAGTTATTCCATCTGGTTCGTCGACGCCTACACTTACTGGGACGACCTGCTGCATTTCAACCTGCCCACGGTCGGCTGGGTGGTGCTGGTGCTGTTCATCGCGGGCACCTACATCCTCGCCGGTTTGATGCGCGAGCAGACCTGCTTCTGGCTTTGCCCTTATGCCCGCCTGCAGGGTGTGATGACCGATGCGCAGACCATCCTGCCAGCCTACGACGTCACACGCGGCGAGCCGCGCGGCAAGCTGCGGCGCAACGGCAAAGTCGTCGCGCCGCAGGGCGATTGCATCGACTGCTACCAGTGCGTGCAAGTGTGCCCCACCGGCGTGGATATCCGCGAGGGCCAGCAGTTCGGCTGCATCACCTGCGGCCTGTGCATCGACGCCTGCGATGCGGTGATGGACAAGATCGACAAGCCGCGCGGCCTGATCCGCTACGCCTCGCTGGACGAGTTGTCCGGCAAACCGGTCAAGCCGCTGTACCAGCATCCGCGCACGCTGGTCTATCTCACCATCATCCTGCTCGCCATCGGCGGCATCGTGTACGGCCTGACCCATCTCGGTGCCATGACGCTGAAGGTATTGCCGGAACGCCAGCCATTGTTCGTGCAGATGAGCGACGGATCGATCCAGAACAAGTACGCCTTCAAGGTGCTCAACAAAACGCCCAACGACCTGCACGTAAAAATCAGCGCCGAGAGCGACATCCCCGGGCTGGCGCTCATCGATGCCGAGCGTCAACCGCTGACCCCGCAGCGTCGCGGCACCACCTTCACCGTCTTTGTCAGGGCACCCGGCTACAACATCACGCAGGCGGTAACACCGATCAAATTCCGCGTGGAAGGCATGGAAGACCCCGCTGTCTTCGCCGAGTATTCCAGCAAGTTCAACGCGCCCGCGCGCTGAGAAATCAAGCCAGCAGATTCAGAACAACGTTCACTAAGGAGGAAGGCAACATGCTGAAAGTCGTCACAGGTTTTCTCGTCGGAATGGCGATTGCCGCTCTGCTCATCTACAAACTCGCGGCAGGCATGATGTTCCGCGAAGTGCCCAGCCAGTTCGGCATGGAAGAGACGGTCGCCCGCATCCAGCAGAACGTGCTGCATGCCGGTAACGGTTGGACGCTGTCCGGCCTGCGCAATGCCGCCAAACCGATCGAGGCGAGCGGCGGCAACGTGCTACCGGTGATGATGATCGAAGCGTGCAGCACGAACTACTCCGCGCCCATCCTCAAGGACGACTCGCTGCGCTTCCTCTCCAACCTGATGCCGTGCAAGATCTCGGTGTACAAGAAGAACGACGGCAAGACCTACATCGGCCTGATGAATGCCGAACTGATCGGCGGCCTGTTCGGCAGCAGGGTGGGCGACATCATGGCGAAAGTCGCGGCGGACCAGGCGAAGTTCATCCAGTTCGACGCCAGCCAGCCCGCGCCCGCGATGATCAAGAACGCGCCCGCTGCCAGTGGCGGTTCCGGCGCGGCTGCAGACGGTGGTTGCTGATATGCGCGCCCCTCAGTCCATGATGTCGAGCCGATTCAGATACGTGCTGCCGCTGCTGGCCGCAGTCAGTCTGCTGGCCGCAGTCAGTCTGCTGGCCGCGTCGACCGCGCATGCGGCCAATGCCAAGCTGGAGCAGATCATCGCGCCAGCCCCCCATTCCACCGCCGACCACAGCAAGTTCAAGGAACTGAACCGCGAATTCATGAATGGCCCGGAGGTCACAAAAGCCTGCCTGAGCTGCCACACCGAAGCCGCCAAGCAGGTGCAGCACACCAAGCACTGGACCTGGGAATCGACCGACCCCAAGACCGGCAAAATGCGCGGCAAGAAGAACATCATCAACAACTATTGCACCTCGCCCGTCTCCAACGAGAACGACTGCATGGCCTGTCATGCGGGCTACGGCTGGAAGGACGACAAGTTCGATTTCAAAGCCGAACAGAACGTCGACTGTCTGGTCTGCCACGACCAAACCGGCACCTACCGCAAATTGCCGGGCTTCGCCGGGCATCCGGTGTACAAGCGCGTGGAGTTCCCGCACGGCTCGGGCAAGTTCGTCGAAGCGGTCGACCTGAAGAAAGTGGCGCAAAGCATCGGCATGCCCACGCGCAGCAACTGCGGCTCTTGCCACTTCTTCGGCGCGGGCGGCAACGGTGCAAAGCATGGCGACTTGGATAGTTCCTTGAAGCATCCGGGCAAATATCTAGATGTGCACATGGATGAGAAAGGTTTGGATTTCTCGTGCACCACCTGCCATGTCACCTCACATCACGAAGTCTCCGGCAGCCGTTACGATGCAGCCGCAGCTGTGAAAGGCCCGGCGCACATACGCGGCAAGAAAGATGAATCACCCGCGTCGTGCCAGTCTTGCCATAGCAACAAACCGCACCACGAGGCCATGCTGAATCAGCACACCGAGAAGCTGGCCTGCCAGACCTGCCACATCCCGGAATACGCGCGCAACCAGATCGGCACCGAGTCGAGTTGGGACTGGTCGCTCGCCACACAAATGGGGCCGGACGGCAAGCCGATGGCCTACAAGGACAGCGCCGGACGTCGTTCCTTCGATTCCAAAAAAGGTAAGTGGGAATGGGACTCCTACGTCATTCCCGAATACCGCTGGTACAACGGCTACTCCGACTACAAAGTGATCGGCGACAAGATCGACCCGAGCCAGACCGTACACATCAACGAAGTGGGCGGCAGTGCCAACGATCCCGACTCGCGCATCTGGCCCGTCAAAGTGCATCGCGGCAAACAGCCCTACGACAAGGTGAACAACTACCTCACCGTGCAACACACCGCAGGCGAAGACGCCACCGCGCTATGGCACAACTATGACTGGCAGAAGGCGATCGCCGCCGGCATGAAAGCAGCAAATCTTCCATACAGCGGTGAGTACGCTTTCGTCGACACCGCGATGACTTGGCCGATCACCCACATGGTCGCGCCGAAAGGTGACGCACTTTCCTGCGCACAGTGCCACAGCAAGCACGGACGCCTGCAAGGCATCGAAGGTATCTACATGCCCGCGCGCGACAGCAATCGCTGGCTCGATCTGATCGGCTGGACGCTGGTCGTGCTGACACTGTTCGGCGTGCTGCTGCACGGCGCGCTACGCCTCTACGCCAGCAAGAAGAAAGGATAAGCAAATGAACACCGCGAACCGCATCTATTTGTACAACCGCTATGAACGCTTCTGGCACTGGTCGCAGGCGCTGCTGGTCATCTCGATGCTGATCACCGGCTTCGAGGTGCACGGCAGCTTCGACCTGTTCGGTTTCGAGCAGGCGGTGAACCTGCACACCCTCAGCGCGTGGACCTTGCTGACGCTATGGGCCTTCACCATCTTCTGGCAGTTCACCACCGGCGAATGGCGGCAATACATCCCGACGCTGAAGAAGGTGGACGCCATGGTGCGCTATTACGCCTTCGGCATCTTCCGCCACGCACCCAACCCGTTCCACAAGACCGCGGACAAGAAACACAATCCGCTGCAACGTCTCGCCTATCTGGCGCTGCTGTCGATGTTATCGCCGATCATCTGGGGTTCGGGTCTGCTCTACCTGTTCTATGCAAGCTGGGCCAGCCTTGGTGTCGATGGCTATCTGAGCCTGGAGGCAGTGGCGCTGGTGCACACGGCGGGCGCGTTCCTGATGCTGGTATTCTTTATCGCCCACGTCTACCTCGCCACCACCGGCCACACGCCGACCGCGCATATCAAGACGATGGTCACCGGCTGGGAAGAAGCGGATTAAAGGAAGAGTCGTAGGGTGCGCTTGCGTACCCTACATTTGGTAGGAGAACGCGCTATTTCCCCGAACGCTTCGCCACATCGCGCAGCAAAGGCAGATACTGCGCCCAGTGCGCGACCGGGCCGTGATTGGCGAACACCACGATGCCGTGTTTGTCCAGCACATAGGTGGTGGGGAAGACGGGCGCGATATAACGGTCATGCACGGTCTTGCCGTCGGCAAGCGAGAAGGTATCCGAGCTTGAATCCTGCGCGCCGGAATCGTAGACCGGCAGCCGGAATCCCTGCTGCTGCAACCAGCGCATCGCGGCCGGATGACTCTCCCTGACCTGCATGGTCACCAGACGGATGTTGGCAGTCTTACCCAGCGCCTTTTGCAAACGCTGCAACTCAGGGATCTCGTGCCGACACGGCGGACACCATGAGCCCCAGAAATGCAGCACCACCACCTTGCCGCGCCAAGCAGCAAGGTTCAGTTTTTTTCCCGCGGCATCACTGAACGCCAAATCAAAGAAGCGCTGCCCGAGCGCATTGCCCACCTGTGCACGACCGACCGCCTCACGGTTCAGATACGGCCCCCACATGCGCGACCAGGCCTGCGCATCGAACACTACCTTGTCATCCACCGCATACAGCAGACACG
This sequence comes from Sideroxydans sp., assembly GCA_011620315.1. Taxonomy (GTDB): domain Bacteria; phylum Pseudomonadota; class Gammaproteobacteria; order Burkholderiales; family Gallionellaceae; genus Sideroxyarcus. The sequence continues at coordinate 4,513 of WOZO01000179.1, forward strand.
CGCGGCCGCTGTCGTTCTCGCAAAGTTGCAGCGTGTCCTCGGCCACGGCATCCGCCGCACTGCCCTCGCCCATCCAGAACCACGTGCCGCCCGGCGCGATGGCAAAGGCGCGATGCTGCCGCGCCGCCAGGAACGCGCGATAGCCTTCCTGCCCGCCACGGTCAAGATGCGGGATCGCCTCCGCATCCCGCACATCCGCCGCATGACTCCACAACGGAAACGACAGCAGGAGCGCAAGGCAACTTGCGCAAAGTGATGCAACGCACAGGGTTTGGCGAAGCGGGCTAACAGTCTCGACGATAGACATGCTTCAGGACGCTTAACCGAGCAGGTTCGCGCCAGTGAGCAGCAACAACAGCAGCAGCCAGAACACCAGCGTGCGCCACACCAGGCCGATGGCGCTTTGCATGTGGTCGATATCGACTTCGTCACCACTGCCCAGATCTGGGCGGTACACGGGCTGGTCGTCCAGAACCACGGTCTGGCCGAGTTTGATGCCGAGTGCACCGGCACCGCTGGCCAGCACGATGCCTTCGTCCGGCTCGGGCCATTCGGCGGCCTGCGTACGCCAACTGTAGATGGTGTCCTCGAAGTTTCCGACGATGGCGAAGCTGGCGGCGGTGAGGCGCAGCGGCAGCCATTCGAGCACGCTGCACATCTGCTGCGCGAAGGTGCCGAAATCGCTGCCTGCTTCCCGATCTTTCCAGCGTGCGCTGAAGAAGGTCGCCAGCCGGTACAGCATGGCACCGACCGGGCCCATGCCCAGCATCATGAAAATGACGAACCAGACGATGACGCCGAACACATGGCGGTGCGAAGCCAACAGCGCTCGTTCGATGGTGAGCCGTGCGACTTCCTGCGGGTTGAGTTCGTTGCAGGATTTTCCCGTCCACTCGCTCAACAGGATACGCGCCTGATGCAGGTCGTTATCCTGCAGGGCGAGATTGATGTCGGTGAAGTAATGGCTGAACTGGCGGAAGCCCATGGTGAGGTAAAGCACCAGCACACTGAAGGCCCAGCCGAACACGGGGTGCTTGCCAAACAATATGCAATACACCGCCCAGATCAGCAGCAGCGGCAACAGCACCGCGAGCAGCCAGGCGATGCGCCCGTGCGAGCGTTCGCCCGCGTCGAAACGGTCACGAAAATATTGCGCGTAGTCGCCCAGCCAGGTGAGCAGATACTTGCGCGACGACAGCGGATGCAGCTGTTCCAGCAACAGGGCGGCGATCAGTGACAGCAGGCTCATGGCTCAGATGGGGCATCCGTTTCGAATGTGGGCAAAGATACCACAGGCATGGCTATCTTTGGGTTGCCTGCAAATATGCAAAGGCCCGGTTCGATCACTCGAATCGGGCCTTTGATCGTCGCAGCCGCAGGGTGCGTTTATGAAATCATCCCCGCCGCCACCGTGTTGTTGCTGGCCTCGTCGATGACGATGAAGCTGCCGGTCGCGCGGTCGATGTCGTAGCTATCGAACACCAGCGGCTGCTGGATCTTGAGCGCGACGCGGGCGATGTCGTTCATGTTCAGCTTCTCGACGGCGTGCTGCTCCAGCGTGTTCACGTCGACGCGGTAGTCGAGGCGCGAGAACAGGCACTTGGCGGTGCGCGTGGTGTGCTTGACCAAGTACTTGCGGCCCTTGTCCAGCGGGGATTCGGACAGCCAGCACAGCGTGGCTTCGAATTCCTTTTCCACCCTGGGCGCATGCGCGCTGCTCTTGACCAGCATGTCGCCGCGCGAGATGTCGATCTCGTCTGCAAGCCGAAGCGTCACCGACTGCGGCGCGAACGCGGTGGCGAGATTGCCGTCGTAGGTAACGATCTCTTTCACGCGGCTGGTGCGTCCAGACGGCAGGATGGTGATCTCATCGCCCAGCGACACTTCACCCGCTTCGATGCGACCGGCGAAGCCTCTGAAATCGTGATATTCGTTGGTCTGCGGACGGCACACCCATTGCACCGGGAAGCGGAAGTCGCTGGTGTTCACGTCGCGGTCGATCACCACCTCTTCCAGGAATTCCAGCAAGGCCGGGCCTTTGTACCAGTCCAGATTCTCGCCTCTGTCCACCACCATGTCGCCGTTCAGTGCGGACAGCGGGATGCAGTGCACATCATGCAGATCGAGTTGCGCGGCGAATGCCTTGTACTCGTTCACGATCTCTTCGAAGCGCGCTTGCGAGTAGTCGACCATGTCCATCTTGTTCACGGCCAGCACCACGTGCGGCACGTTGAGCAGGCTGGCCAGATAGGAATGGCGCTTGGTCTGCGTCAGCACGCCTTTGCGCGCGTCGATCAGGATGATGGCGAGGTTGGCCGTCGAGGCGGCAGTCACCATGTTGCGCGTGTACTGTTCATGCCCCGGCGTGTCGCCGATGATGAACTTGCGCTTGGGCGTGGCGAAATAACGGTAGGCCACGTCGATGGTGATGCCCTGCTCGCGCTCGGCCTGCAGTCCGTCGGTGAGCAAGGACAGGTCGACCGCGGCCATGCCGCGCTTCTCGCTGGTCTTGGCGATGGCCGAGAACTGGTCTTCGAAGATGGACTTCGAGTCGTGCAGCAGGCGGCCGATCAAGGTGCTCTTGCCGTCGTCCACGGAACCGGCGGTGATGAAACGTAGCAGTTGTGTGTTGGTGTTCATTTTAGAAATACCCTTCTTTCTTTCTCAGTTCCATCGACGCGTCCGAAGTCTGATCGTCCATGCGTGTCGCGCCGCGTTCGGTGATGCGTGTGCTGGCGGTCTCGGCGATGATCTCGTCCACCGTGCGCGCGGTGGATTCCACCGGCGCGGTGCAGGTCATGTCGCCCACGGTACGGAAACGCACCGAGACGACTTCCACCTTCTCGCCCGGCTTGGGCTGCACCAGATGCGACACCGGGATCACGTTGTCGCCTCGGCGGATCACTTCGCGCTCATGCGCGAAATAGATGTCCGGGATATGCAGCTTCTCGCGGCCGATGTATTCCCAGATGTCCGTCTCTGTCCAGTTGCTGATCGGGAACACGCGGATGTTCTCGCCGGGATTCACGCGGGTGTTGTAGGTGTCCCACAGCTCCGGGCGCTGGTTCTTCGGGTCCCATTGTCCGAACTCGTCGCGGAAAGAGAAGATGCGTTCCTTGGCGCGCGCCTTCTCTTCATCGCGGCGCGCACCGCCCAGGCAGGCATCGAAACCGAACTCTTCGATGGTCTCCAGCAGCGTCACCGACTGGTACGGGTTGCGCGGCTTGCTCTCATCCTTGATGACGATGCTGCCGCGCTTGATGGAATCTTCCAGCGAACGCACGATCAGCCGCTCGCCCAAGTCGCTCGCCAGTTTGTCGCGGCACGCGATCACCTCCGGGAAGTTGTGCTCGGTGTCGATATGCACCAGCGGGAACGGGAACTTCGCCGGGCGGAACGCCTTCTCCGCCAGACGCAGCATCACGATGGAATCCTTGCCGCCCGAGAACAGCAGCGCAGGATTCTTACATTCCGCCGCGACCTCGCGCATGATGTGGATGGATTCGCTCTCCAGTGCATCCAGATGGGTGAAAGTGTGTTTGCTCATATTGTGTTCGACCAGTTTCATAGTGATAACTCAAATAAAAAATCTCAAAAGCTAACTGTCCACGAAAAACACGAAACCCACGAAAAGTTGTCCGATTGAAAAGCTATCCAGACCTGAACCATTTCCTGTTTTGTTCGTGCTTTTCGTGGACCAACGTTTTTCAGACCGTCTGCTCCTGCTTTGCAACGGGCCGTGCTGCGATCTCGATGATACGTGCGCGGCTGGCTTGTAACGAGGTGCTGCTCGCCACATGCAAGCCGCACTCCTTGTTCTCCGGGTTGTGGCTACGGCTAACGTCGTGCGCTTCGCGCTCGACATTAGCCTCCACCGAAACCCCGAAACCGTGGGCTACGCCCCCTCCGTTAGGCCTGTGGCTTACATGTAAGCCACATTCCTTGTTTTCGGGGTTTTCCCACCACCAACGTCCAGCGCGGATGTCTTCGCCGGGCGTGACGGAACGTGTGCACGGTGCGCAACCGAGGCTGGGATAGAACTGGTCGTGCAGTTTGTTGTACGGCACATCGTGCTGGCGGATGTAAGCCCACACGTCCTTGTTGCTCCACTCCAGCAGCGGGTTGAATTTCTGCAGACCGTTGTCCGCATCGAAGCTGGATACTTCCAGCGTGCCGCGCGTCACGGCCTGATCGCGGCGCATGCCGGTGATCCACGCACCCTTGTCTTTCAAGGCGCGGCGCAGCGGTTCCACCTTGCGTGCAAAGCAGCAGCCTTTGCGGTTCTCGACGCTGTCATAGAAACCGTTGATGCCGTGCTGCACCACGTACTGTTCGACCAGTTCATGATTCGGGAAGTACACCGTCAGCGGCACGCTGTAACGCTGGCGCACTTCCTGGATCAGGTCATAAGTCTCTTTCGGCAAACGACCGGTATCCAGACTGAACATCGCGATGTCAGGTGCATGCTTGGCAATGAGGTCGGTCAGCACCATGTCTTCCGCGCCCAGACTGTTGGCGAACACGACCGGCGTGAATTCGGCAGCGGCCTGTTTCAGCACGGCCACGGTGGCATCTATCTTGTTTTGTAAATCACTCATCATGCGACTCCTCTTGCTACGCGATTGAACAATGGCGTTTCGATATCCACCGACGCCTGGTATTTCACAGAGAACGTTTCGAAACCGGACAGCGCCCGCTGCAGATCCTGATCCGCGCGCATGGCAAAACTGTCGAAGCCCACGCGTTTCAGATAGAACAACTGGTCCTGCAACACATCACCCATGGCGCGCAGCTCGCCGCGGTAGCCGTATTGCTTGCGCAGGCGGTAGGCCAGCGTGTAGCCGCGACCGTCGGTGTACTTGTGGATATCGATGGCGATCAACGGGAAGCGGTTCACGTCATCCGGAATGTCCTCGGCACGCTCCAGCCCGCCCAGCCACAAGCCAAGTTCCTTGCGTGCACGCAGGGTTTCCCATTGGCAATTCCACACCGGCAGCGGCACCAGGTAATCGCCTTGCGGCAAAGCGATACTGTCGGCGGCATCGCCTTCGTGCAGACGCAGCACTTGCCATGCGTCGTTCACCACTTGTTTGTCTTTGATGATTTCCATTTAAAACCTCGGCGAAAAATACGGCAGCTCGTACGGCACAGCGGCCTGCAATGCTTCGTAGTCCGGCAACAACAGCTTCGCTTCTTCCTTCACCTGTTCTGCATAAACGTAGGTCTTGAACGGCTCATGGCCGATGCGACGCAGCGTGTCGATGAAACGCTCGCCTTCGTCACGTTCAGTTACATACACGTGCAACAAGCGGGAGATCACTTCCGGGACCTGCGCGAACGAGAACGAGCGACCGATGATCTTTCCGATAGCTGCCGGCGTGCCGGGATTGCCGCCGATCGTCACCTGGTACCACTCCTCGCCCGACTTATCCACGCCCAAGATGCCGATGTGCGCCACATGGTGGTGACCGCAGGCATTCACGCAACCCGAGATGTTCAGGTCGATGTCGCCGATGTCGTGCAGATAGTCGTAATCCTCGAAACGCTCGGTGATGGCTTTGGCCAGCGAGATGGAGCGCGCGTTGGCCAGCGTGCAGAAATCCGCGCCCGGGCAGCACACGATGTCGGTCAGCAGGCCGATGTTGGGCGTCGCCAGTCCGGCCGCTTTTGCTTCCTGCCACAACGCGTACAGGTCGGACTGTTTCACGTCGGCCAGCACCAGGTTCTGCAAATGCGAGACACGCAGTTCGCCGAAGCTGTAGTGGTCGGCCAGTGCCGCCACCACGTCGAGCTGGTCGGCACTGATGTCGCCGGGTGCCCGACCGGGATGCTTGAGCGACAGCCACACGGCGGCGTAGCCATCCACCTTGTGCGCGGTAACGTTGCGCTGCACCCAGTTGGCGAATGCCCTGTCATCGCGCTGCGCCGCTTCGAAAGAGGCGTCGAGCTGCGGCAAGGTTTCGTAAGCGGGTGCCGTGAACGCTGCACTCACGCGCGCCACTTCCGCTTCGGTCAATGTCGAAGGGCCGTCCTTGTGCAACAGCCATTCCGTTTCCACCTGACGGCGGAACTCGCCGATGCCGATGGCCTGCACCAATATCTTGATGCGCGCCTTGTACAGATTGTCGCGGCGGCCGAATTCGTTATACACACGCACGATGGATTCCATATAGGTCAGCAGATGCTGCCAGGGCAGGAAGGCGACCAGCTCCTGACCGATGATGGGCGTGCGGCCCAGACCGCCGCCGACCAGGATGCGGAAACCCAATTCGCCCTGTGCGCTCTGCACCACTTGCACGCCGACATCGTTGATCTCGATCGCGGCACGATCCTCGCTCGCACCGCTGACCGACACCTTGAACTTGCGCGGCAGGAAAGCGAACTCCGGATGGAAGGTGCTCCACTGGCGCAGGATCTCGGCAAACGGACGCGGGTCGATGAGTTCGTCACGCGCCACACCGGCCAACTCGTCCGAAGTGATGCTGCGGATGCAACTGCCCGATGTCTGGTTGGCATGCATCTCGACCTCAGCCAGCTCGGCCAGTATCTTCGGCGTGTCTTCCAGCTTGAGCCAGTTGAACTGGATGTTCTGGCGCGTACTCAGATGGCCGTAACCGCGGTCATAGGTGCGCGCGATGTGCGCCAGCTGGTGCACCTGTGCGCTGCTCGCCAGACCGTAGGGGATGGCGATGCGCATCATGTAACCGTGCACCTGCATGTAGATGCCGTTCTGCAAACGCAGCACGCGGAAATCGTCTTCCTTCAGTTCGCCGTTCAGGCGACGACGCACTTGGTCGCTGTATTGCGCGACGCGCTCGGCGGTCAGCTGATGATCGAATTTGTCGTATTGGTACATCACTGTGCCTCGTCTGGATAGTGTTTGGATACCGGCAATTTCAGCGCAGCTTCCAGCGGAAACTTCGCACCAAAAGCCATGATGTGCGCCACATCGTCATCCTCGTCATGGCGCAGGGCCTGACCGATATAGGCATGCTCGCCCTCGTAGCCCACCACCACGCCGACGCGTCCGCCGCAGCCGTTGAACCAGCTCACTTGCCTGGGTTTGTTGGGTGCGTTCTTGCTCATTTCTTTTCCTTCACTCGAGTCAATTCAAAACCAGTCGTGTACCGATGATCAGCAACATCGTCGCCAATATTGGGCGCAATACTTTTTCCGGTACTTTCGCGGACAGATGGCTGCCGATGTAAATGCCCGGCAGGGAACCCAGCAGCAGACTGCCCAGCAACACCAAGTCCACCGTGCCCAGCGTCATGTGCCCCAGACCGGCAACGGCGGTCAGCGGCACGGCATGGGCGATGTCGGTGCCCACCACTTTCACGGTGCTCAGGCGCGGATAGAGGAACAGCAGCGCCACCGTGCCCAGCACACCGGCACCGATGGAGGAGATGGTGACCAGCACGCCGACGATGGCACCGGTAACGATGGTGGCTGCCGGCAGATGACGGTGATGCAGTTCGTACACCGTGCCGTCTTCACGTTGCCCCAGCTTTCTGATCTGATCCTTGAACAGCAGGGCAACCGCCGTGAGCAACAAGGCGATGCTGAGCACGCCGGTCACCAGCCCCTTCAGCGTCTTCTCATCCAGCCCCAACAGTTTGAAAGTCAGGATGGTGAGCAGCGCGGCCGGCAGGCTGCCCAGACTGAGCCAGCCGACGATCTTCCAGTCCACGGCACTGTTGCGGCTGTGCACCCACGCGCCGAGCGACTTGGTGATCGCCGCGTATAGCAGATCGGTCCCCACGGCCTTGGCGGGCGAGATGCCGAAGAACAACACCAGCAGCGGCGTCATCAGCGAGCCGCCGCCGACACCGGTCACCCCGACGATCAGCCCGACCAGAAACCCAGAAATTGTGTACAACCAGTCCATCTCGCCACACCCCGTTCATTGAATATGGAGCGCATTCTAGGTGCCGATCCTTATGTCATTAAATACTTTTATGTTAGTATCTTATAACCCAATCACATATAAGGTCCAGCCATGAACCTGCAGCAATTGCGTTACCTGAACGAGATCGTGCGCCGCGAACTGAACATCTCGGATGCCGCCAGCGCGCTGTACACCTCGCAACCCGGCGTGAGCAAACAGATCAAACTGCTGGAAGAAGAGCTCGGCATCGACATCTTCGTGCGCAACGGCAAGCGCATCGTCGCCATCACCGACCCGGGCAAGGCGGTGCTGGAGATCGCCCAGCGCGTGCTGCTCGAAACCAACAACCTGAAGCAGGTAGGACAGGAATTCAAACGGCAGGACAGCGGCAGCCTGACCATCGCCACCACCCACACGCAGGCGCGCTATGCATTGCCGCAGGTGGTCAAGGCGTTCACTCAGGCTTATCCGGAAGTCAAACTCGGCCTGCACCAGGGCAGCCCGACCCAGATCGCCGAGCAAGTATTGAGCGGCGAAGTGGACATCGGTATCGCCACCGAGAGCCTGGCGCTATACGACGAACTGGTCACCCTGCCCTGTTATGAGTGGCATCACTGCGTGGTGGTACCGCCCAAGCATCCGCTGCTATTGGAAAAGAAACTGACGCTGAGGAAGCTGGCGCAATATCCCATCATCACCTACGACTTCGCCTTCACCGGCCGCAACAAAATCAACCAGGCGTTCAGCGAAGCGGGACTGGAACCCAACATCGCGCTCACCGCCATCGACGCCGACGTGATCAAGACCTATGTCGAACTGGGGATGGGCGTGGGCATCGTGGCGCAGATGGCCTTCATCCCGGACCGCGACCGCCATCTGCGCATGATCGATGCCGGCCATCTGTTCCAGCCCAGCACCACGCGCATCGCCATCCGCCAGAACCAGTACCTGCGCGGCTTCGGCTACCATTTCATCGAGCTGTTCGCCCCGCACCTGACGCGCGACGTGATCGCGCAGGCGCTGCATCAGACAAAATAAACTCAGGCGACGTAGAGCAGGATCGCGCAGTAGTGCAGCACACTACCGGCCAGCACGAACAAATGCCAGATGCCGTGACCATGTTTGAAATGCTGCTCGTAGAGAAAGAACAGGATGCCCAAGGTATAGACGATGCCGCCCGCCAGCAACCAGGAGAAGCCCGCCCAGGACAAAGCGGAAACCAGCGGTTTGACGGCGACCAGCGCAACCCAGCCCATGAGGATGTAAATCACCATCGACACCCGGCGCGCCTTGCCGGCCCGCCACAGTTCCTGGAATATCCCCAGCAGCGCCAGCCCCCACACCACGCCGAACAGCGACCATCCCCACGGCCCGCGCAGGCTGACCAGGGCGAACGGCGTGTAACTGCCGGCGATCAACAAGTAGATGGAATTGTGATCCAGCTTGCGCAGGATCAGCTTGAGTTTTCCCTTGCGCGCGTTGTGATACAGCGTGGAAGAGCTGTACAACATCACCAGCGTCGCGCCATAGATGGAAAAGCTGACGACCTTCCACGCATCACCGCCGAGCGCACCCAGCACGATGAGCACCACACCACCGATCAGCGCAAGGATCGCGCCGACCAGATGGCTATAGGTATTGAACCGCTCGCCGAACTCCATCGCGCTTCGACCTCCTCACTGACCGGACACACCTGCCTGGTGACGCTCGATCACGCTGCCGATGAACTTGCGCAGAAAGCCTTCGGTCTGCGAACTGTGGAAGCGGTCGATCTCGACACCGTGGCTGTAGGCGACCACAGTGGGGAAGCCGCGCACTTTGTGCTTGCCGGCGATGCGCATGTTCTCGTCGGCATCGACCACGCCGAGGTAGAACTTGCCGTTATAGTCGAACACCAGTTTGTGCAGCAGCGGCGCCAGCACTTTGCACGGCGCGCACCATTCTGCGCTGATGTCCATCAACACCGGCAGTTGGTGCGAGCGCGCCACCACCAGTTCATCGAAGCTGTCTTCTTCCACGTTGTATGAATAGTCGCTCATTACTTCCCCTTCAGATTTCCAATCAATTCGCGCCGCGTATGTAAAAGTCGCGCGGACGGAATCCCAGCACGATCAGCACGATGAAATACACCGTCGCGCCGCCTACTACCAGTGCAGTCAGATGCAGGATGCGCGCCCAGCCCTGCGCTTGCAGCCAGTGCGCTTCGCTGCCCATGCCAAACCACAGGCTCGCGGCCAATGCAGTCACGGCCAGCAGCAGCTTGAGCATGAACTTGAGCCAGCCCGGCTCCGGCTGGTAGATGCCGCGCTTGCGCAGGAAATAGAACAGGATGGCGGAGTTGAGACAGGCGGCCAGACCGATGGACAGGGCAAGGCCCGCATGCGCCAGATCGAGGCCGAACACGAACCATACGTTCATCGCCTGCGTCGCCAGCAGCGTGACGATGCCGATCTTGACCGGCGTTCTGATGTCCTGTTTGGCATAGAAACCGGGCGCCAATATCTTCACCAGGATCAAACCCAACAAGCCCACGCTGTAGCCGATCAATGCATTGCGCGACATCAGCACGTCGTGCGCGCTGAATTCTCCGTGCTGGAAGAAAGTCGCCAGCAGCGGCGTGGCGATCATGCCCAGCGCCAGCGCGGCGGGCAGCGCCAGCAGCAAAGTCAGACGCAAGCCCCAATCCAGCAGCTTCGAGTATTCCTCAATATTGCCATCGGCATGACAACGCGACAGCGACGGCAACAGGATGGTGCCCAGCGCCACGCCCAGCAAGCCGGTGGGGAATTCCATCAGGCGGTCGGCGTAGTACAACCAGGACACGCTGCCCGCCACCAGAAAGGAAGCGAAGATGGTGTTGAGGATGAGGCTGATCTGCGCGATGGAGACACCGAACACCGCGGGCCCCATCTGCTTGATGACGCGCCACATGCCCGCATCCTTCAGGCTGAAGCGGATGTTGGGCAGCATGCCGATCTTTTTCAGGAATGGCAGCTGGAAGCCCAACTGCACGATGCCCGCCACGAACACTGCCCAGGCCAGTGCGAGGATGGGCGGATCGAAATACGGTGCCGCCCACAGTGCGCCGCCGATGAAGCACACGTTGAGCAGGATGGGCGCGAAGGCCGGCACCCAGAATTTGTTGTAGGTATTGAGGATGCCCGCCGCCACGGCGACCAGCGAGATGAAGAAGATGTATGGCGAGGTGATGCGCAGCAATTGCACGGTCAGGTCGAACTTCTGCGGATCGTCGGCAAAACCCGGCGCACTTATATATACGAGGACGGGCGCGGCGATGATGCCGAGCAGCGTCACCACGAACAGGATCAGCGCCAGCATGGTGGTGACATGATCGACCAGCAGCTTGGTCTCTTCCTGTCCGCGCCGACTCTTGAATTCGCCGAAGATGGGCACGAAGGCCTGCGAGAACGCGCCCTCGGCGAACAAGCGGCGCAACAGGTTGGGGAGTTTGAAGGCAACGAAGAAGGCATCCGTCGCGGCACCGGCACCGAACACGCGCGCGATCAGCACATCGCGCACGAAAGCCAGGATGCGCGAGACCAGTGTCAGACTGCTGATCGCAGCAAGAGCCTTAAGCAGGTTCATGCCTTACCAGCCATTTTTCTCGGGATCTCTGCGTTCCATGCCGAGCGTCGGGTAGAGGCCGGTCGCGCCTGCAACATCGCGACTGCGCCCCGCCCGCACTTGCAAATGGTTGCTGACCACAAACTGGCGCACCTGCTCGAATCCTTTGGGATCGACACTTTCCAGCGAAAAGCGCACCGCCACGGAAGGCACGCCCTGGATCGTGGCCGGATGCACATATGAGGAGTAGACGGTGCGGCCATCCTTGCCAGTGGTCGCCAGCATATCGCTCAGGCGCTCGTTCCAGTTGGAAGGGCGGAAGGTGACTCCTTCCTTGTCCACCCCCTGGATCACGAACTCGGCCAGGTCGGGCGAACGTTTGATATTTTCAAGCAATTTGAGTCGCATCCGTGGGAATATAACGGCGCGCATTGTAGCACCGCCCCCATAAGCCCCTCTGCCCGAGGACTTCCTGCCGGAAAAAAACAATATCTTGCAAAAGGCCGAAGTCGTACCTATAATGCGCGCCTTTTTACGCAAGCCGAATCCTTTAGGAGTCATTACATGGCCAACACTGCACAAGCGAGAAAACGCGCACGCCAAGCTGAAAAACAGCACGCACACAACTCAACACTGCGCTCTGAAATGCGCACTGCGATCAAGAAAGTGATCAAAGCGGTCGCCGTCGGCGACAAGGCTGCCGCGCAAGCTGTTTACCAGGCTTCCACCGGCGTGGTCGACTCCATCGCCGACAAGAAGATCATCCACAAGAACAAGGCAGCCCGCCATAAGAGTCGCCTGTCCGCTGCCATCAAGGCAATGGCCTGATCTATCGCAGATAAGTTCTGCGACCAATCAAGGCCGACAGCGCTGTCGGCCTTTTTTGTTTATAGTTCCAGCATCAGAGAAGCAACAAGACCGGAGAGCTTGTCATGTCACATTTGATGAATACTTATGCACGGCAACCCGTCGCTTTCACCCACGGTGAAGGCGTTTGGCTTTTCGACAGCAACGGCAAGCGCTATCTGGATGCGCTGGCCGGCATCGCCGTCAACACCCTGGGCCACGCCCATCCTGAATTCACCGCAGCACTGACCGCACAGATCGGCAGGCTGATCCACGTTTCCAACGTCTATCAGATCCCCGAGCAGGAACGCATCGCCGACAAACTGTGCGAACTGTCCGGCATGCAGGAAGCCTTTCTGTGCAACTCCGGCTGCGAGGCGAACGAGGCCGCCATCAAGCTGGCGCGCATGTACGGCCACAGCAAGGGCATAGCCATCCCCAACATCATCGTGATGGAGAAATCCTTCCACGGACGGACACTGGCCACGCTCTCCGCCACCGGAAACCGCAAGGTGCAGGCCGGATTCGAGCCGCTGGTGAAAGGCTTTGTGCGCGTGCCGTACGACGATCTCACCGCCGTCGAGCAGGTCGCGGCCAATAATCCCGACGTCGTCGCCATCCTGGTCGAACCGATCCAGGGCGAAGGCGGCATCCGCATTCCGGACGCGGCTTATCTGCAGGGGCTGCGCAAGATATGCGACGCCAACGGCTGGCTGCTGATGCTGGACGAAGTGCAGAGCGGCATCGGCCGCACTGGCAAGTGGTTCGCCCACCAGCACACCGGCATTACACCGGACGTGATGACGCTGGCCAAAGGTCTGGGATCGGGCGTGCCGGTGGGTGCCTGCCTGACGGCGGGCAAGGCGACCGGTACATTCAAGCCGGGCAACCACGGTTCCACTTTCGGCGGCAATCCGCTGGCTTGCACCGCCGCGCTGACCACTTTGAGCATCATGGAAAAGCAGAACTTGCCAGCCCATGCCGCCACACTGGGCGCCTGGATCAAGCAGCAATTCCAGACGCGGCTGGGAAGCGTAAAGGGCGTAGTCGCCGTGCGCGGACTGGGCCTGATGATCGGCATCGAGCTGGACAAGCCCTGCGCCGAGCTGGTCCGCAAGGCGCTCGATAACGGCCTGCTGATCAACGTCACCTCCGACAATGTGGTGCGTCTTGTCCCCTCTTTGATCTACACGCAAACCGAAGCCCAGCAACTTGTGGACATGCTGTGTCCGCTGATCGAATCGTTGCTGATGCAGGAGTAAACATGAGCGAGCTCAAGCATTTCCTGCAATTCAAGGACCTCACCCGCGAAGAGTTCGAATACCTGTTCGAGCGCACCCGCATCATCAAGGAACGATTCAAGGGTTATCAAAAATACTGGCCGCTGGAGGACCGCACGCTGGTGATGATCTTCGAAAAAGCCAGCACCCGCACCCGCCTGTCGTTCGAGGCGGGCATGCACCAGCTCGGCGGCTCGGCCATCTACCTGAACACGCGCGACTCGCAGCTCGGGCGCGGCGAACCGGTGGAAGACGCCGGCCAGGTGATCTCGCGCATGAGCGACATCGTGATGATCCGCACCTTCGAGCAGGACATCATCGAGCGTTTCGCCGCCAACTCGCGCGTGCCGGTGATCAACGGTTTGACCAACGAATACCACCCCTGCCAGGTGCTGGCCGACATCTATAGCTACATCGAGCATCGCGGCTCGATCAAGGGCAAGACCGTGGCGTGGATCGGCGACTCCAACAATATGTGCAACACCTGGCTGCAGGCGGCGGAGATCCTCGATTTCAACGTGCACGTCTCCACCCCGCCGGGCTACGAAGTCGAACCCGAGCGCGCGGGCCTGTTCGGCGCAGATCATTACGAGGAGTTCAAAGACCCGATGGCGGCCGCACGCGGTGCCGATCTGGTCACCACCGACGTGTGGACCTCGATGGGCTGGGAAGCCGAGAACGAAGAACGCATGAAGGACTTCGCCGACTGGCAGGTGGATGAGGACATGATGCGCGTCGCCGCCAAGGATGCGCTGTTCATGCACTGCCTGCCCGCGCACCGCGGTGAGGAAGTGAGCGCGGAAGTCATCGACGGCCCGCAATCTGTGGTGTGGGACGAAGCAGAGAATCGTTTGCATGTGCAGAAGGCACTGATGGAATACCTGTTGTTGGGGAAACTCGACAAATAAGGTGGCACCGTGAAAGACACCCTGAAGCCCGGCATTCGTTACGAACACCGCTTCGTCATTCCGCCGACGAAGACGGTTCCGGCGCTTTACCCCGAATCCCCCGAGTTCCAGGCCATGCCGGAAGTGTTCGCCACCGGCTTCATGGTCGGCTTTCTGGAGTGGACGTGCATCATGTGCCTCATGCCGCATCTGGACTGGCCGACCGAACAATCGCTGGGCACCCACATCAACGTCAGCCACGAGGCCGCGACACCGCCCGGACTGGAAGTCACCGCCACCGTCGAACTGACCGCCGTGGAAGGCAGGCGTCTGACGTTTGCCGTATCGGCGCATGACGGCGTAGACCTGATCGCGCGCGGCACACACGAACGCTTCGTGATCGACAGGGCGCGCTTCGATAGCAAGTTGCAAAGCAAACGCAAAGATACTTAAACGAATCAACCCACATTGACAGGAACATCATGAGCGACATCAAAAAAGCAGTACTGGCCTATTCCGGCGGACTCGACACTTCGGTCATCCTCAAGTGGCTGCAGGACACCTACCAGTGCGAAGTGGTGACCTTCACCGCCGACCTCGGCCAAGGCGAAGAGCTGGAACCGGCGCGCCAAAAGGCACTGAAGTTCGGCATCCCGCAGGAAAACATCTTCATCGACGACCTGCGCGAAGAGTTCGTGCGCGATTTCGTGTTCCCGATGTTCCGCGCCAACACCGTGTACGAGGGCGAATACCTGCTGGGCACCTCCATCGCGCGTCCGCTGATCGCCAAGCGCCTGATCGAGATCGCCGCCATGACCGGCGCACAAGCCATCTCGCACGGCGCGACCGGCAAGGGCAACGACCAGGTGCGCTTCGAACTGGGCGCCTATGCGCTGAACCCGAACATCAAGATCATCGCGCCGTGGCGCGAGTGGGACTTGCTGAGCCGCGAGAAGCTGATGGCTTATGCCGAGAAGCACGGCATCCCGGTCGACATGAAGCACAAACAGGGCGGCTCTCCCTACTCCATGGACGCAAACCTGCTGCACATCTCCTACGAAGGCCGCCATCTGGAAGACCCGGCAGCCGAGGCGGAAGAGAGCATGTGGCGCTGGACCGCGTCGCCGGAGAAAGCTCCGGATGCAGCCGAGTATCTGGACATCGAATTCGAGCACGGCGACATCGTGGCGCTGAACGGTACCCCCATGACGCCCGCCGATGTGTTGCGCAATCTGAACACACTGGGCGGCAAGCACGGCATCGGCCGCCTCGACCTGGTGGAGAACCGCTACGTCGGCATGAAGTCGCGCGGCTGCTACGAAACCCCGGGCGGCACCATCATGCTCAAGGCGCACCGCGCGATCGAGTCGATCACGCTGGACCGCGAAGTCGCGCACCTGAAGGACGACCTGATGCCGCGCTACGCCAGCATGATCTACAACGGCTACTGGTGGAGCCCGGAGCGCATTGCGCTGCAGAAGCTGATCGACCACACCCAACAGTCCGTCAACGGCTGGGTGCGCGTGAAGCTGTACAAAGGCAACGTGATCGTCGTCGGCCGCGATTCCAAGACCGACTCGCTGTTCGATTCGAGCATCGCCACTTTCGAAGACGACAAGGGTGCCTACGACCAGAAGGACGCGGGCGGCTTCATCAAGCTGAACGCGCTGCGCATGCGCATCGCGGCAAACTTGCAGAAGAGGAAGTAAAACCACAGCAGGAGGAGATCATGCTGTACGAACTGACCGGAGACATATTGCTGAGCGAGGCCCGCGCCATTGCGCACGGCGTCGCACCCAATGACGATTTCCACCAAGGACTGGCACTGCAGTTGCGCGAGCGCATGCCGGCCTTGTACAAGGATTTCCGCCACTACTGCCAGACCCAGCACCCGAAGTCCGGCAGCAAGTGGGGGTGGATGAGTACCGATGGCCGTTTCATCGTCAACCTGTTCACCCAGGACGGAGCCTACGCACACGGCAGCAAGCCCGGCCACGCCTCGCTGTCGCACGTCAACCATGCGCTGCACGCCCTGCGCGGATTTGCTCAGAAAGAGAAGTTGACCAGCATGGCACTGCCGCGCCTCGCTTGCGGCGTGGGCGGACTGGACTGGGATGACGTGAAACCGCTGATCGAAAACCAGCTAGGCGATCTAGGCATCCCCGTCTATGTGTATGTGAATTATCAACAAGGCGTCAAAGCCAACGAACCCAAGTAGTCATCAACAGAAAAAGGAAGCCAGCATGTCGGACAATTTCGATAACGTCAGCGTCGGTAAAAAATCCAACGTATTCTTCGACGGCAAGTGTGTATCGCACTCGGTGTTTTTCCCCGACGGATCACGCAAGACCGTGGGCGTGGTGCTGCCCAACAGCCAGCTCACCTTCAACGTCGGCGCGCCGGAACTGATGGAAATCACCGCAGGCGAATGCTCGGTGAGGATCGTCGGCGAGTCCGCGTTCAAGACTTACGCCGCAGGCAGCAGCTTCAAGGTGGCCGAGAACGGCAGCTTCAACATCCATACCGGCGCGGACGCTGTCGATTACGTTTGCAGCTTCGGTTGATCACGAAGCCATATTCAGTCCACGAAAAACACGAAAGAGAACAATTAACTGCATGGTCTTTTGAATAAGTTCGTGTTTTGGGTGACTTTCGTGGACAACTGTTTTGCAGTTGAATTTATTTAAGGAAGAACCATGCCATCTTTCGATATCGTTTCCGAAGTAGAGAAGACCGAAGTCAAGAACGCGGTCGAACAGACCAACAAGGAAGTCGGCACGCGTTTCGACTTCAAGGGCAGTGACGCGCGCGTGGAACAGGCGGAGCTGGTGCTGACCGTGCATGCCGACAACGAGTTCCAGATGAACCAGGTGCAGGACATCCTGAACGGCAAACTGGCCAAGCGCGGCGTGGACATCAAGTGCTTGGACATCAGCGACAAGATCGAGAAAGTCAGCGGCAACAAGGTCAAGCGCGCCTGCACCGTCAAGGTCGGCGTGGAGATCGAACTGGCGAAGAAGATCGTCAAACTGTTCAAGGACAGCAAGATGAAGGTGCAAGCCAGCATCCAGGGCGACACCGTGCGCGTGACCGGCAAGAACCGCGACGACCTGCAGGACGCCATCGCCTTCATCAAGAAATCCATCACCGACTTCCCGCTGCAATACCAGAACTTCCGCGACTGATCGTCATGGCAAACACCATCGACGCGTACATCGAGTTCTCGTTCAAGGGCGAGGATTACGAGCTGCACTCCACGCTCGATCTGGACCAGCAACTGGAGCGGCACATGTCGCTCGAATCCATGCACCACGCGCTGGCGGTGGAACACGGTATCGACACCTATTCCTACCTGTTCGAGGTGATGCAGGTCGCCGACATCCACTACTCCAATCCGCAGGGGTGCGCCGCCGACTATCTCTGCGACGGCGAGTTCGACTTCGAGGCTTATGCCGAAGAAAACTTGACCGACGCCCTGCTCGCCCCGCTGCAAGCCATCGCCCTGCGCGAGATGGGCGTGGATAACCTGGAGCAGCAACCACAACTCAAACAGGCGTTGCTGCGCGCCTATAGACTCGGGCTGGCGCAAAGCAGCCACAAACGCTGAATCCGGCGTGGCGCTCCGAGCGGCGCACGCCGGGTGGCACTAGCATCTCAACGGAGGACTATCATGCATTCAGTATTGGTTTTATTCGCCAACGGCAGTGAAGAGCTGGAAACCGTATCCATTGTCGACATCCTGCGCCGCGGCGGCGTGAACGTGACGCTGGCCGGACTGCAGGCAGGCCCTTTGCGCGGCAGCCGCCAGACCGTGTTGCTACCCGACTGCACGCTGGATGAAGCCCTGACGCAGCACTTCGACATGCTGGTGCTGCCCGGCGGGCAACCCGGCACCAATCATCTCAAAGCCGATGTACGCGTGTTGAAACTGGCTCAGCAGATGTATCACGCAGAGCGCTTCGTCTGCGCCATCTGCGCCGCGCCTTCGGTACTCGCCACGGCGGGGCTGCTCGACGGCAAGCAAGCCGCCAGTTTTCCCGGCGCACTCGATCCATTCCCGCAAGTGCGGCGCCTGCCGCAGGCCATCGTCGAAGACGGCAAACTGATCACTTCGCGCGGCCCGGGCACCGCGATGGATTTCGCGCTGACGCTGGTCGATCATCTGTGCGGCCATGCCAAACGCGCTGAAGTGGAAGCCGGGCTGGTGCGCTGATGCCGGATACCCGCGCTCGGCCGCTGCGGATGCGCAAACTGCCGCCGGTCATTCTTGCCTTGCTGTTGCAATTCGCGTCTTTCTTGACAGTGATCTTCGGCGCGAACCTGTTTGCACTCTCCCCGTCCCCCTTCGTGTTTGCCATCGCCTGCGGCGTGCTCGCCGCCGCATTCAGTCATCTGGCAAAACAGGCACGCTGGTGGCCGCCCATTCAATTACTGTTCATACCCTCACTGGCAATCACGCTCAACACGAACATTCCGCCCGTCGTTTTCCTGCTCGCCTTCCTGCTCATGTTGCTGTTGTACTGGAGCACGTTCCGCACGCAGGTGCCGCTCTATCTTTCCAGCAACAAGGTGCGGCAGGCACTGGAGACGCAACTGCCTGTCGAACAGCAGTTCGACTTCATCGACCTCGGATCGGGCATGGGCGGTGTGCTGACGCATCTGTCGCACACCCATCCGCAAGGGACGTTCCACGGCGTGGAAACCGCTCCGCTGCCTTTTATATGGAGCTGGCTGCGCATCAGGTTCGGCGGATATCGCAACTGCCGTGTGTACTGGCGCAGTCTGTGGGATTGCGACCTTGCAAAATACGATGTGGCATTCGCCTATCTGTCGCCCGTGCCGATGGCCGCGCTGTGGGAAAAAGTACGGAACGAGATGCGACCGGACAGCTTGTTCATCAGCAACACCTTTGCGGTCGAGAATCAACCGCCGCAAAAAATCCTGCAAACAGACGACCTGCATCACTCCGAACTCTATGTGTGGCGCAAATGAAACGCTTTATTTCAGGTGCTTACGAGGCACTCGGCAAAATGCTTCCCAAGCCTGAATTTTTTCGCTAGGATGCCTTCCGTCCAAGTTGCACTTCAAAGCGCCATAGCGCGCGCTGACATAAAAACCCTTCCATAACGACGAGAAAAAACATGAGCGAGCACATCCGTTACATTACCGACGACACATTCACCGCTGAAGTTCTGCAATCTCCGTTGCCAGTATTGGTGGACTACTGGGCTGAATGGTGCGGCCCCTGCCGCATGATCGCCCCCATCCTGGACGAAGTCTCCCAGGAATATGCGGGTCGCCTGAACGTCGCCAAACTGAACGTGGACGAGAATCAGCAGACTCCCCAGAAGTACGGTGTGCGCGGCATCCCCACTCTGATGCTGTTCAAGAACGGCAACATCGAAGCTACCAAAGTCGGCGCACTATCCAAGTCGCAATTGACCGCGTTCATTGACAGCCACATCTAAACGCTTTAGTCTCCCGCCCGAACTTGCCTGTTTCGTCCTGAAACGCTGATACAAAACCAAGAAAAGACAAACACGGCAATTCGGCGCGGGAACATCCGCAACCTGTAACCCACCTCCAGCCAGACTCCTTAAACTTTGCGTTCATTCGCAACATCCTGATCATGCATCTATCCGATATCAAGACCAAACACATCACCGAACTGGTGGAAATGGCTGTTGCCAACCAGATCGACAACGCCAACCGCATGCGCAAGCAGGACCTGATCTTCGCCCTGCTGAAGAACCAGGCCAAAAAAGGCGAAAGCATCTTCGGCGAAGGCACGCTGGAAGTGCTGCCGGACGGCTTCGGCTTCCTGCGCTCGCCGGACACTTCTTACCTGGCCGGCCCTGACGACATCTACGTCAGCCCCAGCCAGGTAAGACGCTTCAATCTGCACACCGGCGATTCCATCGAGGGCGAGATCCGCACGCCCAAGGAAGGCGAGCGTTATGTGGCACTGGTCAAGGTAGACAAGGTCAACGGCGAACCGCCGGAGAATGCCAAGAACAAGATCCTGTTCGAGAACCTGACACCGCTGTTCCCGACCAAACAAATGTGTCTGGAGCGCGACATCCGCGCCGAAGAGAATATGACCGGCCGCATCATCGACATCGTCGCCCCCATCGGCAAAGGCCAGCGCGGCCTGCTGGTGGCTTCGCCCAAGTCCGGCAAGACCGTGATGCTGCAACATATCGCACACTCGATCTCGGCCAACAATCCGGATGCGACATTGATCGTGCTGCTGATCGACGAGCGCCCGGAAGAAGTGACCGAGATGAGCCGCACCGTGCGCGGCGAAGTGGTCGCCTCCACCTTCGACGAACCGGCCACGCGCCACGTGCAGGTCGCCGAGATGGTGCTGGAAAAAGCCAAGCGCCTGGTCGAGCACAAGAAGGACGTGGTCATCCTGCTCGACTCCATCACCCGTCTGGCACGCGCCTACAACACGGTGATCCCCTCTTCCGGCAAGGTATTGACCGGCGGTGTGGATGCCAACGCGCTGCAGCGCCCCAAGCGCTTCTTCGGCGCGGCACGCAACATCGAGGAAGGCGGCTCGCTGACCATCATCGCCACGGCACTGGTCGATACCGGCAGCCGCATGGACGATGTGATCTACGAAGAATTCAAGGGCACAGGCAATATGGAGATCCATCTGGATCGCCGCATGGCCGAGAAACGCATCTACCCGGCGATCAACGTCAACCGCTCCGGCACCCGCAAGGAAGAGTTGCTGATCAAGCCGGACCTGCTGCAGCGTATCTGGCTGCTGCGCAAGCTGATCTATCCCATGGACGAGCTCGAAGCCATGGAATTCCTGCTGGACAAGGTCAAAGCGACCAAGAACAACGCGGAATTCTTTGATTCCATGAAGCGTTGATTCACAAATAAAAGGTTTTGACGCGAAAGGCGATTTGGGTATAATGCGCGCCTTTCGGAAAAACCAAGTTTCAGGCGAAGGCATCTCTTCAGGTTTTTACCGTACCGAATAACCGCAGCTAGCGAGGTAGTCATGTACGCAGTAATCAAGACCGGTGGCAAGCAGTACCGTGTTGTCCAAGGTGAAACACTCAAGATCGAAACCGTGGCCGGTGAAGTCGGCGGCGAAATCGTGCTGGACAAAGTGCTGGCAGTCGGCGACGGCGCAGGCATCAAGATCGGCAAGCCGATGCTGGAGGGCGCCACAGTCAAGGCGACCATCATCTCCAACGGTCGTCACGACAAAGTGACCATCTTCAAGATGCGTCGCCGCAAGCACTACCAGAAGCATCAGGGACATCGTCAAAACTACACCGAGATCCGCATCGACGGCATCTCCGCTTAATAAAGGAGCTATAACATGGCATCGAAAAAAGGCGGCGGCAGTACCAGCAACGGCCGCGACTCGCACTCGAAACGACTCGGCGTTAAACGCTACGGCGGCGAACTGATCAGCGCGGGCAGCATCATCATCCGTCAGCGCGGCACCCAGGTTCACGCGGGCGACAACGTCGGCATGGGCAAGGACCACACCCTGTTCGCAAAGACCACCGGCACGGTGCAATTCGCGACCAAGGGCGCCCTGAAGCGCAAGACGGTCAGCATCGTTCCCGCTTGATACCGGCGAACAGCTAGAATGAGCCCTATCGCGAGATAGGGCTTTTTTATTTGCCCTCCGGCATCACAGAACGAACAGCGCAGGACACACATGAAATTCATCGACGAATCGAAGATCGAAGTCATCGCGGGCAACGGCGGCAACGGTGCGGCCAGCTTTCGTCGCGAGAAATACATCGCCAAGGGCGGACCGGACGGCGGCGACGGCGGACGCGGCGGCAGTGTGATCGCGGTCGCTGATCGCAACATCAACACGCTGGTCGACTATCGCTTTGCGCGCATGCACCGCGCCAAGAACGGCGAATCGGGACGCGGTGCCGACTGCTACGGCAAGGGCGCGGACGACATCATCCTGCGCATGCCGGTCGGCACTGTCATCACCGACATCAACACCGGCCAGGTCATCGCCGACCTGGCGCTGGACGGCGAGCGCACCATACTCGCCCACGGCGGCGCGGGCGGCCTCGGCAACCTGCATTTCAAATCCAGTACCAACCGCACGCCGCGCCAATGCACGCCCGGCGAAGAAGGCGAACGGCGCGAACTGCAACTGGAACTGAAGGTGCTGGCCGACGTCGGCCTGCTGGGCATGCCCAATGCCGGCAAATCCACGTTTATCCGCGCCGTGTCCGCAGCTCGCCCGAAAGTGGCCGACTACCCTTTCACCACATTGCATCCGAATCTCGGTGTGGTGCGCGTCTCCGAAGAAAAGAGCTTCGTGATCGCCGACATCCCCGGCCTGATCGAGGGCGCGGCGGAAGGTGCCGGACTCGGCCACCAGTTCCTGCGCCATCTGGCACGCACGCGCTTGCTGCTGCATCTGGTGGACATCGCCCCGCTGCACGAGGGAACCGATCCGGTGCAGGAGGCGCACGCCATCCTCAACGAGCTGCGCAAATATGACGAAGCGCTGTACGACAAGCCGCGCTGGCTGGTGCTGAACAAACTCGACTTGCTGCAGAACAAGGAAGAGACGGTGCAGGCATTCCTCGATGAGTTCGGTGAGGACACGCGCTGGTTCGCCATCTCCGCCATCAATGGCGAGGGCTGCAAGGAACTGACTTACGCCATCATGGAACACCTGATCGAAGTCGCGCGCGCCGAGCAGGATGCGGTCACCGAAAGCGCACAGGAAACCGAGATCGATATCCACGACCCGCTGGTATGAGAGATGAGAAACGTACTGACCCAAGCCAAACGTATCGTCGTCAAAGTCGGCAGTAGTCTGGTCACCAACAGCGGTGCCGGTCTGGACCTGAATGCCCTGAACAACTGGGCCGGACAGATTGCCGGCTTGCGCGCGAATGGTTGTGAAGTGGTACTCGTCTCATCCGGTGCCATCGCCGAGGGCATGCAGCGCCTGGGCTGGAAACAACGCCCCAGCGCCGTACACGAATTGCAGGCCGCCGCCGCCGTCGGACAGATGGGGCTGGTGCAAGCCTACGAAAGTTGTTTCCGCCAGCATGGTCTGCATGCGGCACAAGTGCTGCTCACCCATGCCGATCTGGCCGACCGCGAGCGCTATCTGAACGCCCGCTCGACCCTGCGCAGCCTGCTCAACCTGCGCGTCATTCCCATCATCAACGAGAACGACACCGTGGTCACCGACGAGATCAATTCGGCGACAACGACACGCTGGGCGCACTGGTGGCCAACCTGATCGAAGCCGACGCGCTGATCATCCTCACCGACCAGACCGGCATGTACACCGCCGATCCGCGCAAGGATACGAACGCCACGCTCATCAGTGAAGCGGCGGCAGGAAAACCCGAACTGGAAGCGATGGCCGGCGGCGCAGGCTCTGCCATCGGACGCGGCGGCATGCTCACCAAGATATTGGCTGCCAAACGCGCGGCGCGCAGCGGCGCGCACACCGTCATCGCCTCCGGACATGAGCCGGACGTATTGCCGCGCCTGTTGCAGGGCGAATCCATCGGCACCCTGCTCACCGCCAGCGAACTGGCGCTGGATGCGCGCAAACAATGGCTGGCCGACCATCTGCAGGTCAGCGGAAGGATCACGCTGGATGCCGGTGCGGTGCGCGCGCTGTGTCAGGACAAGAAAAGCCTGCTGCCCATCGGCGTCACGCAGGTCAGTGGCGAATTCAACCGCGGCGAGGTTGTGGCCGTGCTGGATGTTGAAGGCCGCGACATCGCGCGCGGTCTGGTCAACTACAATGCCGACGAGGCGCGCCTTATCGCCAAAAAAGCCAGCAACGAGATCGAAAAGATTCTGGGCTATGTGGACGAACCGGAGTTGATACATCGGGACAATCTCGTTCTGCTTTGAAAAAGCAGAACGAGATTGCGGGGTAGGCTCCACTTGCGCAGCAAATTGAGCGCAGCCCGCAGTATCACGCGTGATGCGTCAAAGCACACAAATCGCTGTTAGCTTCGATCTGGATCGTGGCATGTTCGATGCCGAAGTCATCATGCAATGCCTGCGTCACCTTGCACAGAAATTCATCCCCCGCATGTCCCCGCGGCATCACCAGATGCGCGGTCAGCGCGACTTCCGAAGTGCTCATCGCCCACACATGCAAGTCGTGCACGGCACTTACGTCAGGCAATCCAGCTAGATAGTCTCGCACTTGTTCCAGTTCGACCGATAAAGGCACACCGTCCAGCGACAGGTGCAGCCCTTGCCGCAACAAACCCCAAGTCCCCATCAGGATCACCAGCGCGATGACCAGACTGATGAGCGGATCGAGCCAGTACCAGCCCGTCCACAAGAACAACGCCCCAGCGGCCACCACGCCGACCGACACCAGCGCATCTGCCACCATGTGCAGGAACGCCCCGCGCAGATTCAGATCGTGATGGTTGCCGGACATGAACAGCCACGCGGTCACGCCGTTGACCAGCACGCCGATCGCCGCGACGACGATGACCGTCATCCCCTGTATCGCCACCGGGTGTGTAAACCGGTCGAACGCTTCCCATGCGATGCCGCCGACGGCGACCAGCAACAGCAGCGCGTTGAACAGCGCCGCCATGATGGTGGCGCGGCCGAAACCGTAGGTGTGGCTGCTGCTCGGGCGCAGTCTTGCCAGATAGTAGCCGCCCCAGGCCAGCAGCAACCCCAGCACATCGCTCAGGTTGTGTCCGGCATCGGACAGCAGTGCCAGCGAATCCGCCATCCAGCCATAGAACGCCTCGACCAGCACGAACAGCACATTGAGTGCGATGCCTATCGCAAAGGCGCGGTCGTAATGCTCGGTATGGTGGGGGGCGTGACTCATCTCCGACTACGCCAGCCAGCCTTCTATCTTGCGGCGGTCCGGCACGCCGCCGGCATGCACCACCTTGCCGTCGATGACCACGCCCGGCGTGGACATGACGCCGTAGCCCATGATGGCGGCGATGTCTTCCACCTTTTCCAGTTCGACTTCCAAACCTTTCTCCCTGGCGACCGCGTCGATCAGCTTCAGCGTGTTCTTGCAATTGGCACAGCCGGTGCCGAGCACCTTGATGTTCTTCATGTCACGCTCCTCCTGTAGTGCCGTCAACTAACAACATGCCTGACCGGATGCGGTCGGGCTGCAACATGCAGCTTGCTCCGGCTGCGCCTTGGCGGGCGTTGTATCGCCCAGACGCTCGGCCAGCGCCAGATCGAAACTGGCATCGAGCTTCTGTGCAGCCTCGTCGCGTATATGGCGTGCGATCTCGATCACGGTCTCGATATGTTGGTGCGGCACACCGTATTGCTTGAGCCGGTCGATCTTGCACAGCCCCTGTTTGGGGTGGTTGGACGCGATGTCAGCGGCCAGCGACACCAGCGCCACAATGGATGGATGCAACTCCGCTTCATTCATATTAATTCTCCAGTTTGAAACACCGGTTCACAACAAGCCTTCAAGATTATTGAACAGCATGCCGGTCACCACAAAAGCCGTCGCAAGGTAGGCCGCGAACAGCGCCAGCAGCGGCCACTTCACCACTTTGCGCAGGATCAGCATCTCCGGCAAAGACAGCGCGACCACGGCCATCATGAACGCCAGCACCGTGCCCAGCGGCACCCCCTTCTGCAGCAACACCTCGGCAACCGGGATGATGCCGACCGCATCCGAATAGAGCGGCACGCCCACCAGCACCGCAGCGATGACCGAAAGCAGACCGCCATCACCCGCAAGATCCGCGATGAATTCCCTCGGCACATAACCGTGCATCAGCGCGCCGACACCCACGCCGATCAGCACATATTTCCAGATACGGCCGACGATCTCCTTGACCTGCGCGCAGGCATACTCATGACGCAGCCCGAGCGTCATCACTTCCGTTTCAAGTTGTGCATCGCCCATCTTGATCTGCCACACATAGTCCTCCACCCAGCGCTCCGGCTGGAAACGCTCCAGCACGAAGCCGCCGATCAGCGCCACGCTCAATCCGCTGACCACATAGATCAGCGTCATCTTCCAGCCGATGACGGTGGCCAGCACGATGATCGCCACTTCATTCACCATCGGGCTGGCAATCAGGAAAGACAACGTGACAGCCAAAGGGATGCCCGCCTCGACGAAACCGATGAACAGCGGCACCGATGAACAGGAGCAGAACGGTGTGACCGCCCCCAATCCCACCGCCATGAAGCGCGAGCTGATATTGCCGCGCTGGCGGATGAATTCGCGCACCCGCTCAGGCCGGAGTAACGCACGCAGCAGCCCCATCACATAGATGACCAGCGTGAGCAACACCATGATCTTGCTGACATCCATCACGAAGAAATGCGCGGCATCGCCGAGCTGGCTACCGCGCATGCCTGCCAGATCGTAGACCAGCCAGTCGGCCATCAGCTCGAACATATCAACCTAAAGCCCCCATCTAGTCCACGAAAAACACGAAATTCACGAAAGAAGTCAAAGCTGTTGCCCACATTGCAGTAGCACACCCGGTCGCCAAAATTTCGCGCCAATGCGATTTATTTCGTGTCTTTTCGTGGATTTAGTGGACAACTGATTTTCCCAGGATCAATGCTTTCCCGGCACTTCGTACCACCCCTGGCTGCGCTTCACCAGATATACCACCGACAGCATCACCGGCACTTCGATCAGCACTCCCACCACCGTCGCCAGCGCCGCCCCCGACTGAAAACCGAACAGGCTGATCGCGGCCGCGACGGCAAGCTCGAAGAAGTTGCTGGCACCGATCAGCGCCGAGGGGCCGGCCACACAATGCGCCTCGCCCGCACGCTTATTCAACCAGTAAGCCAATGCGGAATTGAAGTACACCTGAATGGTGATCGGCACCGCCAGCATGGCGATGATCAGCGGCTGCTCGACGATGGCTTTACCCTGAAACGCGAACAGCAGCACCAGTGTGAGTAACAAGGCAGAGATAGAGAGCGGCCCCAATGCCGCCAGCGTGCGTTGCAACGCGGCTTCACCGCGCGCCAGCAGCCACTTGCGCCACAGTTGCGCCAGCAGCACCGGAATCACGATGTACAGCACCACCGAAGTCAGCAAGGTGTCCCACGGCACGATGATGGAGGAGATGCCCAACAACAGCGCCACCAGCGGTGCGAAAGCGAAGATCATGATGGTGTCGTTGAGCGCGACCTGCGACAGCGTGAACAGCGGTTCGCCGTTCACCAGCCGGCTCCACACGAACACCATCGCGGTACAGGGTGCGGCTGCCAGCAGGATGAGTCCGGCGATGTAACTATCCAGCTGTTCAGCGGGCAAGTACGGCGCGAACAGATGGCGGATGAACAGCCAGCCCAGCAGCGCCATGGAGAACGGTTTGACCGCCCAGTTCACGAACAGGGTGACACCGATGCCGCGCCAGTGTTTGCGCACCCCGTGCAACGCGCCGAAGTCGATGCGCAGCAGCATGGGGATGATCATCACCCAGATCAGCAAACCGACCGGGATATTGACCTTGGCGATCTCCAACCCGCCCAGCCACCGGAACGGCGCGGGCATGAACTGCCCCAGCAGCACGCCGACCACGATGCACAGAAAGACCCAGACGGTGAGGTAACGCTCGAAGATGCTCATGACATCAGTCCTTGCTGCGCCCGATCTCGCTTATTTTCTCTTTCAGGGTCAGCTTGTCCAGCTTGTCGATGGGCAGACTAAGGAACAACTGGATGCGCCGCGTCAACTGGTCGGCCGCTTTGTTGAATGCAGCGCGGCGTGCTTCGTCGCCTTCGACATGCGCCGGGTCGGGGATGCCCCAGTGCGCGGTCATCGGCGAGCCGTACCAGACCGGGCAGACTTCGCCCGCGGCGTTGTCGCACACGGTGAACACGAAATCGAATTCCGGCGCGCCGGGTGCGGCGAACTCGTTCCAGCTCTTGCTGCGCAGGCCTTCGGTGCTGAAGTCGTTGGCGCGCATCCATTCCAGCGCGCCCGGATTGACCTGGCCTGCGGGTTTGCTGCCCGCGCTCCAGGCCTTGAATCGCCCCTTGCCCAGCTTGTTGAACAACACTTCACCGAGAATGCTGCGTGCGGAATTGCCGGTACACAGCACCAGCACGTTGTATGTCTTGTCGCTCATTTCATTTCCTTATAGTTAACAATTCTTGCCGCTCGTACTGCAATCTGCACCGCCGCAACAGTTCTCGGTCAGGTAATCGACCATGCCGTTCATCACCGCGAAGTTTGCCGCGTAATATACGAATCTCCCGTCCTGCCTGCTCTCCACCAGCCCGGCATGGCTCAGCGTCTTGAAGTGGAACGACAGCGTCGCGGGCGACACCTTGAGCTTCTTCGATATCTGTCCTGCAGCCATACCTTCCGGCCCGGCGCTCACCAGCAGGCGGAAGATCGCCAGCCGCGTTGTCTGCGCCAATGCCGCCAAGGCCTTAACAACCATTGCGGGCTTCATCATTATTCATTTCCATTGTTAAAGGAATGTTAAAACGTTGACGCAATTTGAACAGAGGCGGCCGGATAAATCAAGTCCGCACCGCTCAGTAGAATCGGAAGGAATAGAACAGATCGATCGCATCCTCGGTGCCGGTACGGGTAACGATGGTGATGCGCGGGGTAAGCGTGTAAGTGAACTTGGTCAGTCCGCCGACATCCGACAGGCCCTGCTCATAGCTCAGATAGGCGCGCGATGACAATCGCTTGCCGACGGTGACCACCTGGCTCTGCAGCGCATCGCCCGTCTCGCGCTGCTGCAACGACAGTTCATCCACGCCGATGCTGCGTCCCAGTTGGCCGACCGACTGGCCGCCCAGCAGGTTGCCTGCCGCCGCAAGCAGCAACGAGGAATCGATGCTGCCGCTTTCTGGCACACGACCGAGCACGATCCAGGAGAGTTTCTCCGCCTCCGGCACGGAGGGTGTGGAAACCAGCCTGAACAAAGGGTGACGCGCAGTCCCCGTGACCTCGATGCCCGCCTCGACGCTCAGCCCTTTGCGCAGCGCAAGGATATTCAAACCGGGATCCTCAAGTGGCCCCTGGAAGTTCACCATCCCCCGCTCGACGGTCAACTGCTGTCCGTATGCATTGAACAAACCATCCTGCGTCGCGATGATGCCGGTAGCCTGCACAGACGTGCCTGCCTCGCCTTCCAATCGCAATTGGCCGCTGAGGCGTGATTCCAATCCCGCCGTGCGCAGATAGAAATGGTCGCCCAGATCGAAACCGGCATCGATGTCATAGGCAAGGCTGTTTTTGTCCTGCTCCGCCCGGCCCATGATCTTCACGTCATCCGACCAGCGCGGTTTGCCGGTCTCGATCTGCGTGATCAGACCGGCATCGGCACGCACTTGCCCGTGCAAACTCAGGGTGCGACTGGCGTAGCCGATATGCCCGTCGCCGGTAACGAGCAGCCAGCTGTCTGCCCTTTGCACCAAGGGCAGCGCTGCGGCCTGCACCTGCAGATCACTGCCGGTTCCCTCCAGATCGATACGCCCGCTCGCACTCAGCCGTCCCGCGCCGCCCGGCAAGCGGTAATCGTCCAGCATCTTGTCGTCGGGTTTTGGCAGATACGGCGCGACGAATTCCAGCTTCTCGATTTGCACATGGTTCGTTTCGAAACGGGCACGCAAGCTGCCCTGCTCCAGCTTCACCCCCTGGTCCAGCAGCGCCACGCGCAAGTCCTCACCCTGCACGGTACCCTGCAGGCGCGGCACGCCAAAGCTGCCGCGCAGGTCGGCATCCAGCGCCAAGCTGCCGCCGCTTTGCAGGTTGTCGTGCAACACCGGGCCGATCCATGTCAGATCTTCTCCGTGCAGCGACACATGGCCATCAAGCGGAGCATCTCCCGCCACGGTCCAGCCGCCGTCCTGCTGGGACAACGGCAGTTTCACCTGCGCCGCCACCTCGCCCAGTCGCGTTCCCTTGCCCGCCAGTTGCAGCGACAACACATCCTGCACCACCTGCATCGACAGACTCAGCTCATTCAAACCGAGCTGCTGTCCGCTTTGCGCATCGACCAGCAGATCGCCGCTCTCGCGCCGGATGTTGGCATGCCCCCGCCAATGCGCGTCCGCAGTGATGTCCCAATCACCGCCGAAGCGCAAGGTGTCGAAAGCCGCCGACGGCGGCGTGATCTGCTGCAGATTCACCGCCCTGACACCCAGCCCGCCAAAACGCCCCGCGCTGTGCCAACCCTGTTGCGTCCACTGCGTTTCCTGCAAGGCGACCTCGCCGCCGCCGAGTGCCAGGCGTGCCGCACCGAGCGCGACCTTGCCCGGCGCAAGCGACAGTGTCGCGGGTGCCTGCAAACGCAGCGGCAGAACGCCGTCCGCATCCAACTCATCCAGACTGCCCAGCCATTGCCATGCCGCGTCCGTCTCGCTCAAACCGCCGCTTGCTGCAAAATGCCAGCGCCCAAGCGGCTGCTCGTTGCGCAGCAGATTGGCTGTGCCGCGCAGTTTGTGCCGCGCATCATCGCCGTCCGCTTCCAGATGCAACTCGGTCATGGCCATGCCGTTTGGCGAACGCAGCCCGGAGGCCGTCAGTTGCAGTGCCAGCGCCCGCTTGTCATAGCGGCCGCCCGCATCGATCTTCTCGATGCTGCCGCCATCCGGCAGCGCCAGGTTGATACCGCCCAGCGTGAAATTGATGGAAGGTTCGGCCAGGCTGCCCAGCAGTTCGGCCTGACCGGACAATTGTCCCCGCATGCCCCCGCCCAGTTGTTCCAGTTTGGGCGCATCCAGCATCAGCCTGAAATAATCGGCCGGTGTGCCGTAGGCCAGCTCGGCGTTGAGGGTGTTGTCGCCGATGCGCAGTTCGATCTCGCCGTCCGCCTTCTGTTTGCCGGTGAAGTGCAACTGCCCGTTGCCGTCGATGGCATAGCGCGAGATACGGCTCTGCTCCAATTCGAAATCGAGCGCCACGTCAGGTACCGGCATCAACGTGCCGGAAGCATGCAACACGGCATTCAGGTCAGTCGTCGCTCTGTCGGTGAATTCGTGAAGATTCAGCCGCTGCAGCCGGCTGTCGAAGCTGAACTTGTAAGCGTGATCGAGTTTCAATTCGCCCTCCCCGATCAGCTCGGTATCGCCCCGCGCGAAGCGCAGCGCATGCAAGGCGACCAGCTCTCCGCGACGGTGCAGGCTGCCGTCGATGGTGAGCGCGCCATCCGTCAGTGCGATGCGCGCCTGCTGTTCGCTGCCGGTACTGCCCAGTGCGATCTCGCCCTCCAGATTCAAGCGCGGTGCCCGGCTATCTATTTCGCCCGGATTGAAACTGCCCACCTGCAAACGCATCGCGCCCTGCCGCGTCTGCGGACGCCAGTCCAACTCTCCGCTCACGCGTCCCGCCTTGCCGATGCGCGCATCCACGCCATAAAGCTGCCAGTAACTTTCCGACCAGCGCAAGCGCGATTGCAGACTGCGCAACGGCAAGCCCGCTTTATCCAGCGGCGCTGCATGCCGGTTCCGAATGGACAACACCCCCTCGAGTTGCGCTTTCTTTGTGCCGCGCAATTCAAGTTCGCCGTCGAGCCGCGCCAGCGGCGCATCCGCATCCAGCCAATTCGTCGCGAGGCCGTTAAAAGCAAGTTGCGCATGCGCCAACGGCACCTCCGCCAGCGGCAGCAGTTGTGCCGTGCCATGTAAATCCATCCCTTCGCCCGCGCCGTTCAGCGCCACCTCCAGATGTTGCAAGTCGCCGCCGACCTCAAGTTGGTAGCCCGCGCTCATCGGCACTGTGGTCTGCAGCGACGCTGTCGCCTGCACGGCAAACGGCGATTGCGGCGCGATGCTCAGCGTGCCGACGAGATCTCCGTAAGGCAAATGCGCGGCCGCCACCTGCACGCGGTGACCGGCCGAATCCGCCGTGAAACGCGCCCGCAGTGCATCCGCTTGCAGGCCGACCGCCCCGTCTTCGCTGCTCGACACGCGCAACACCCCGACATCGAGCTGCTCCAGCTTGATGTCCAGCGGCAACGACAGATTCTCCGGCATGGCAGCCGCCGTATCCGAAGCCAGCGTCAACACATCCACGCGCCGCGCTTGCAGTTGCAGCACATGCAGCTCCCCGTGCAAGAACGAAACCGGACGCCAGCGCACTTCCACATCTTCCGCAGAGATGCGCCAGCCTTCCCCGCGCAGCAGCAGATGCCGCATGCCGAAGCGTCCCATCAGCGCGCCATGCTCACCCTCAATCTCCAGTGCATCGCCGCCATATTGCCGCAAGGCGCTGGCGACCCAGACCAAGCCCGACTGCGTGCCCAGCAGCCAACTCCCTCCTGCAGCAACCATCGCCAGCGGCGTGAGCAAAGCCAGCCACAATAGCTGGCGGCGCGAAGGCGTGATGCGTTGGATGACCATCAAAATGCCACCGCCACGGCAAAGTGCACGCGCGTGCCCGGCTCGCCCTGGCCGCGCGCCGCATCCAGCGCCAGCGGCCCGACCGGACTGCGCCAGCGGGCACCGAAGCCGTGACCGCGATACCACTTCAATGTCGGCGCGGTATCCGCCGCCGCACCCGCGTCGACGAACATCGCCGCCCCCCAATTGCCGAACCAATGGGTGTATTCGGTGCTCAGCGTGCTCATCGCGCGTCCGCCCACGATCGCGCCGCCTTCCAGAAAACCGATACTTTGGTAGGCGAAACCGCGCACGGTCTGCGTGCCGCCGACACGGAACAGATATTCCTGCGGGATACCAAGGCGCGATGTGGACGCGGTGTAGCCCGCCTCGGCGCGCAGACTCAGCACGTCTTGCGCAGTCAGGGGAAACCATGACTGGTGGCGCGCATAGCTGCGCACGAAGTCCTGATCGGAGGCGAAGGATTTGCTGGCACTGCCAATCCTGATCTCGGTCAAATTGCCGTCCATCGGGGCCAGCGGGTCGTCCACCATGCGCCGATACCAGTGCCAGTCCAGTACCAGCGCCTGGTCGGTCTCGCTGATACCGCCGGTCGGGTTGCGGCGTTCCTGCTGCCAGTTGAGGCTGACACCGGTCTCGATACCAAACAGGTTGCGCGTGCGCGTCACGCCGAACTTGTCGCGACGGGTGACCAGCTCCTGGATGTCGGTGCGCTCGCCGCTGGCGCGCCACAGCAAGCGATACCCCAGCGGGTTCGGGGGCGTATCCAGTGCCAGCGCGATATTCTGCCGGTTCTGCTCCACCACGGCGGCGCTGTTCAGCGTCCATGCCTGGTTGAGGAAGTTGTAACTCTGGTAATTCACCTCGTTGCGCACCCCGTTGTTGGTGCTGTAACCGACACCGAAAGAAATCTTGCGTGACTTCGCTTCCACCACCTGCACCTGGACGGGGGCAACGCGTGCCGTCTGCGCGCCATTCTCTTGCGCGGCAGCCGTATCCAGATTCACGATGATGGAGCTGAACTGGGGAAGTTTCTGCAACTGCGCCTGGAACTCCAGCAACAGACTGCGCCGGTATGGCTGGCCGGGCTTGAAAGTGGCATGACGTTCGATCAACAAAGGCTCATAGCGCTCCAGTCCGCGCACCTTCAGCGCCCCGAACCGGTAGCGCGGGCCGGAGTCGATCACCACGCGCAAGTTGGCGACTGCATGTTCGGCATCGACCTCGGCCGCGCTGCTGACCATGCGTGCGGCGGCAAAATCCTCAGCCGCCACATGTGCCAGCAACTCCGCCTTGGCGCGCGCCCACGATTCCGAGCGGAAGGGCTGTCCTATCTGCAACGGCCAGGCATCACGAATCTGTCTGGCACGCTGCGTTGCAATTTGCTGCAGGTCACCACGAAACTCGATTTCCAGCGCACCCACAGTGGTGCGTGCCCCGGGCAGCACCTGCAAATTCACGACACCGGCACCGCTCACCGAAACCGGTTGCACCCGCGCAGAAAAGTAACCCTCCGTTGCCAGCAACTCCGGAATCTCGCGTTGCGCACGACGCACAAACACACCGCGCTCCGCTTCGGATGCCGGCAATTCTTCGGGCAGTTTGAAATGTTCCCGCAACAACGGTCGCAGTTCATCCGGCGCATCGATGAAGGCAGCCGGAATACTGTTGGCGGCGAACAGCGGAGTCCCCCATGCAACGATAGACAGGGCAATGAGCCATCGTTGCCGGGGCAGTTTGTACCGGCGCGGGGGAAACTCACACCCCATCAGAACAGGGCGTGATTAAAGGCCAGATGGGTCGCGATACTGCCGGCATAACCGAGAGCGATCACGGGTGTCCACTTGAGGTGGGCGAAGAAGGTATACACGCCGCGCGCCTGCCCCATCAGCGCGACGCCCGCCGCCGAGCCGATGGACAGCAGCGAACCGCCCACACCGGCAGTCATTGTGACCAGCAGCCACTGGCCGACGGACATGTCGGGCTGCATGGTGAGCACGGCGAACATGACCGGGATGTTGTCCACCACGGCGGAGATCACACCCACCGCGATGTTGGCGTTGGTCGCCCCCCATGAGCCGTACATCACCTCGGAGATCATGGACAGATAACCGATAAAACCCAGACCGCCCACGCACATCACCACGCCGTAGAAGAAGAACAGCGTATCCCATTCGCTGCGCGCCACTTCGCGATAGATGTCGAACGCGGCCGGGCTGCCGATCTCGCCGACCTCTTTCTGCGCGCGACCGCTGGTGGTCTTGCGCAGGTAGAAGGCGTAAAACTTGAGCACGGCCATGCCGGTCAGCATGCCGATCACCGGCGGCAGACTCAGCATGCTGTGAAAGCTCACCGCGAGCGCGATGGTGAACAGGAACAACAGCGCGATCGGGATCGCGCCGCGCTTCATCGGCACCATCTTGCCGCCGCCTTCCGGCTTGGCATTCGGCAGGAACAGGTGCATGACGATGGCCGGGATCAGCCAGTTGATCAGCGACGGCAGGAACAGGTTGAAGAAGGTCCAGAAACCGATCTGGCCGTTGCTGGCCATGATGTTCTTCTGCCACACCATCAGCGTGGTGATGTCGCCGAACGGCGAGAACGCGCCGCCCGCGTTGGCCGCGACCACCACGTTGATCAGCGCCAGCACCACGAACTTCGGATTGTCCTTGCCCACGGCTGTCACCACGGCCCCCATCAACAGCGCTGTGGTCAGATTGTCGGCGACAGCGGAGATGAAGAAAGACAGCACGCCGGTCACCCAGAATAACGCGCGATAGCTGAAGCCCTTGCGGATCAGCCAGGAACGCAGCGCCTCGAACACATTGCGTTCGTCCATCGCGTTGATATATGTCATCGCCACGATCAGGAACAGCATCAGTTCGGCATACTCTTCCAGATTGTGGCGCAGCGCGGTTTCCACCACATGCGGGATGTCGTGTCCCTGGTAATACCAGGCGATCAATCCCCAGATGATGCCCGCCGCCAGCATCACCGGCTTGGATTTGCGCAGATGGGTGAACTCTTCCGCCATCACCGCCAGATAAGCGACGAAGAACAACAGCAAGGCGGCGATCCCCACCCACTGTCCGGTCAGATCAAGGCGCATGCCGTCGCCGGAAGCGTGGGCAAATAAAGGGGTGAGCGCGAGTACGAACAGGGCTGGCAGGCGATTCATGAAATTCCTCCGACAATGTGCTGACGACAAAATTTTTTGTCGCGGAA
>WOZO01000062.1 GCA_011620315.1 Sideroxydans sp.
GTTCCAGACTCTTGGCCTGATAGAAGGCGCAAGGATCGAGATGCTCATGCAAACGCTGTTGCAGGGTGTCGAACAGCGCGGCATCGCCATCGAGCAGGCGCGCCTCCAGCAGATTGGTCTGCACCGTGATGTCGCTGCCGGCGGCTATGCATTCATCCACCGTGCGCACACTGTGGCCGATCTCCAGTCCCATGTCCCACCACAGGCCGACCAGCGCTTGCAGGCGGGCTTGCAGCGCTTCATCCGCCTCGCGCGGCAGCAGGATGAGCAGGTCGATGTCCGATCTTGGATAGAGTTCGCCACGGCCATAGCCGCCCACCGCGGCCAGCGTCACATCATGCGGGATATTGGAAGAGCGCCAGACCTGTTGCAGATGTTCGTCAACGGTCCGGGTATGGTCGCGCAGGTAGCGGGCGGGTTGGGGTGATTCCGCATAGGCCTGCTTGAGCGCGAGACGCGCGGCACGCAGGCTGTTGCGGATGGCGACGGGCATCAGGCGGGAATAGCGGGCGATCCGGCGGAAAGCGTCAGGACTTCATAGCCGGTCTTGGTGACCAGTATGGTGTGTTCCCACTGGGCGGACAGGCTGTGATCCTTGGTGACGATGCTCCAGCCGTCGCCCAGTTGTTTGATGTCTTTCTTGCCGGCGTTGATCATCGGTTCGATGGTGAAGATCATGCCCGCTTCCAGCTTCACCCCGCTGCCGGCGCGGCCGTAATGCAATACCTGCGGCTCCTCGTGGAATTTGCGGCCGATGCCGTGGCCGCAAAATTCGCGCACCACGCTGAAGCCCAGTCCTTCGGCGAAGGTCTGGATGGCATGGCCGATATCGCCCAGATGGGCACCGGCGCGCACCTGGCGGATGCCGAGCCACATCGCTTCATAGGTCTTTTCGCACAAACGTTTGGCCTGGATGGAGGGTTCGCCCACGTAATACATGCGGCTGGTGTCGCCGTGGAAACCATCCTTGATGGTGGTGATGTCCAGATTGACGATGTCGCCGTTCTTCAGCTTCTTGTCGCTGGGCACGCCGTGGCATACCTGATGGTTGATCGAGGTGCAGATGGATTTCGGGTACGGCGTGTGGCCGCCCGGTGCGTAATTCAGCGGCGCGGGGATGCAGCCTTGCACGTTGACCATATAGTCGTGGCACAGCTTGTCCAGCGCTTCGGTGGTGACACCGGGCTGCACGAAGGGGGCGATGTAATCCAGCACCTCGCCGGCCAGACGGCACGCGATGCGCATTTTTTCGATTTCTTCCGGAGTCTTGATGCTGATGGACATGATGATTGCTTTATATAAGTTGGAGAGGCAACGGCCTGCGAGGATATTAGATAGCCCTGTGCAGCACAACAAAAAAGGCACGCCGTGGCGTGCCTTTTTTGTGTGCGGCGGAAAGACTTAGCGCTTGTTGCCGTTACCGCCATTGTTGCCGCGACCCAGCGAGAAGCTGGGGCCCTGCGGGCGACGGTTGCTGTTGAACGGTGCCGGTGCACGGTTGCCATTCACGCCCGCGTTGGCATTGCTGCGCGGCTGCGCATCGTTGCTGAAACGGTTGTGAGAGTGGCCTTCGCGGCGCGGATGCGCGGCATTTTCGTCGCGGGTGAACGTGTGACGGCTGTCCGGCGCGTGATGACGCGGCGCACCGTTGGCGCTGCGCGGTGCATTGCCGGTACGCGGGCCGTTGTTGAAACGCGGACTACCGTTGCCGCCGCGCGGGCCACCATTGCCACGGCCGCCGGGCGCAGCCGGACGCGGTTTGAACTTCGGCTCCAGACCTTCGATGGTATGCGGTTGGATAGTCTGGCCGGTGTAACGCTCGATATTGCGCAGCGTGCCGGAGTCGCGGTTGGATGCGAACGACACGGCGATACCGGATGCGCCGGCGCGGCCGGTACGGCCGATACGGTGCACATAGTCTTCGGCGAATTTCGGCAGGTCGAAGTTGATGACGTGCGTGATGCCGGGTACGTCGATACCGCGCGCCGCCACATCGGTGGCGACCAACACGCGCACGCTGCCTTTGCGCAGGTTGACCAGCGTGCGGTTACGCTCGCGCTGGTTCATGTCGCCGTGCAGTGCGGCGGCGGCATGCCCCTGTGCGGACAGGCTGTCGGCCAGCATGTCCGCATCGCGTTTGGTGGCGGTGAACACCACGGCCTGGTTCAGATCCACATCGCGCAACAGATGGTCGAGGATGCGGTTCTTGTGCGCCATGTCGTCGGTGTACATCAGCTTCTGTTCGATGTTCTCGTGACGGGCTTTGGTGGCGGCGACGCTGATGCGCTTGGGCGACTTCAGCAGGCGCTGGGCCAGATTGCCGATCGCGCCGTCCAGTGTGGCGGAGAACAACAAAGTCTGACGGCTGGCCGGTGTGGCGGCGGCGATGCGCTCCACGTCGTCGATGAAACCCATGTCCAGCATGCGGTCTGCTTCGTCCAGCACCAGCATCTCCAGACGCGAGAAGTCGATACGGCCGCGTTCGATGTGGTCGATCAGGCGGCCCGGTGTCGCCACCAGGATGTCCACGAAACCGGACAGCAGCTTGTTCTGCAGCGGGTAAGGCATGCCGCCGAGGATGCTCACCACCTTGATGCGCATGTTCTTGCCGTATTTGTTGGCGGCGTCGGACACCTGTTGCGCCAGTTCGCGGGTCGGTGTCAGCACCAGAATGCGCGGGCCCTTGCTGCGTACGGTCGATTCAACGGACAGCTTTTGCAAAGCAGGCAGGATGAACGCGGCAGTCTTGCCGGTGCCGGTCTGGGCGGAAGCCATCAGGTCGTGACCGGCCAGTGCTTCGGGGATGGCTTGTTCCTGGATCGGGGAGGGCACGGTGTAACCCGCTTCCTGAACGGCCTTCAGGATGGTCGGTGCCAGACCCAGCGCATCAAAAGTGATAGTCGTGGCCGCAGTCGCGGGAATAGCGGTGGCAATGATATTTTCAGACATGTGTTGTTCCTTGATTTTTATAAGACACAGCGCATGCGTGGCCACGGGCCACACAATGGAAATCAGTAGGGGGTATATAAACCTCTACCGGCGCAAACAAACATCGTCGCTAACCGGTGAAGCTTGGCGCATCCAAAAAATACGGGATGCAGAGGGGTCAGGAAACGATGGACTCTATGCCGCCTGTGAAGCGGCAAGGCGCGCATTATACGGATGCAATCCGGAATAGCCAGCGAAATTTTGGTTGGCCCGAGACAGTGGCTATTTGAGCGGGTAGTATTCAGCAACGTACAGAAAGCAAAAGAGCTTTTATATAAAGGGGGATTAGTGATGGCGCGAGTCGTGCTGCTGGTGGCGTTTCTATTCGTTGCTTGCGGCAAGCAGGAGGCCACATACGAACCCGTATTCAGCCCGCATGCGGGTGATGGTGAGCAGAAAGAATATGTGGTCGGCATCCATCCTCTGCACAATCCAAAACGGCTGGTCGAAATCTACGGCCCGGTCGTTGACTATCTCAATGCCAGCATCCCGCAAGCGCATTTCCGCCTGGAAGCCTCGCGCAACTACGAAGAGTTCGACAAGAAACTGTTCGGCGGCTATTTCGACTTCGCCATGCCCAACCCCTATCAGACCGTGCGTTCCTTGAACCACGGCTATCGCGTGTTCGGCAAGATGGGCGACGACGAACTGTTTCGCGGCATCATATTGGTGAGACGCGATAGCGGCATCCGCAAAGTGAGCGACCTGAAGGGCAAGAAAGTCTCCTATCCCGCGCTCACGGCGCTGGCGGCGACCATGATGCCGCAGTATTACCTGCACACCCACGGTCTGGATGTGAACCGCGACATCGAGAACCTTTATGTCGGCTCGCAGGAGTCCTCGATCATGAACGTGCTGCGCGGCCATGTGGCGGCCGGTGCGACCTGGCCGGTGCCGTGGATCACTTTTCAGCAGGAGCATCCCGAGATGGCGGCGCAACTGGAAGTGAAATGGCAGACCGAGACCTTGCCCAACAATGGCTGGGTGGTGCGCCAAGACATACCTTTCGTATTGTCGGAATCGGTCGCGAAAGCGCTGCTCGGCCTGAGCGATACGAAGCAAGGGCGGGCCATACTGGAAAGATTGGGTATCACGCATTTCGAGACGGCCAACGACGCGATCTATGCCGAGGTGCGGCGGTATCTGGAGAAGTTCTCTGCAACTGTGCGGCATATTGAATTCTGACATCGATGAGAAAACATAACTTTTTCAATGCGCTCTGGCGCGGCTCCATCCGCAGGCAACTGGTGCTGGGCTTCGCCTTGGCCTCGCTTTTGTTGATGACGGTGTTCGGGGTGGCCGTGCTGGAGCAACAGCGCAAGGCGCAGCATATCTATTCCACGGAACGCGCCGTCTTGCTGGCGCATGCCTTGGCCATCAGCAGCACATCGTGGGCGCTGGCCAGCGATTTGGCCGGCTTGCAGGAAGTGGTGCAGGGATTCGCGCGCACCACCGATTTGCGGCGCGCCTTCTTCATCAGTCCGCAGGGTGAAGTGCTGGCCTCGACCAATCCGGCCGAGATCGGCTTCTTCGTCACCGACAAGATAAGCCGCGACATGCTGGTTTCCAATGCGCAAGATCAGAGGGTGCTGGTGGATCAGCAGAACCTGGTGGTGGTCGCCCATCCCGTATTGCTGGGCGGGCGGCGACTGGGCTGGGTAAGGGTGGAGATGTCGCGCGATGCGGCGAATGCCAATCTGACATTGCTGACCTGGAGCTGGCTCGGGTTCGGAGTGATCGCGGTGCTGGTCATCTCGCTGGTCGCCATTGCGCTGGCCAGGCGCCTCACGCAGGGGCTGGAACATCTGATGAACATCGCCTCGGCGGTGGGGCAGGGTTGGAGCAAACCCCGCGCGGATGTGGGGCGGCGCGACGAGATCGGTGCGCTGGCGCGGCATCTGGATCACATGCTGGATGCGCTTGAAGAACAGAAGAAGCTGATCCGCGAGAGCGAGGCGGAATACCGGTTCCTGGCGGACAACATCTCGGACGTGATCTGGGTCATGAATCTCACCACGAATCATTGGTCGTATGTCAGCCCGTCCGTGCAGAAGCTGCTCGGCTACAGCGCGGAAGAATTCATGTCGCAAACCTACTTGCAGACATTGACGCCCGAATCCCGCGAAAAGCTCTCGCGCTTGCTGGCGGAACGCACCCATGCCTATCTGGAATGCGCAGGTGAAAGCCCGACTTACACCGACGAAGTCGAGCAGATCAGACAGGATGGCAGCGCGGTCTGGACGGAAGTGACAACCCATCTTGCGCGCAACGACAAGGACGAACTGGTCGTGCTGGGTGTCGCGCGCGACATCAGCGAGCGAAAAAAAGCCGAAGAGCAGATCCGCAATCTGGCCTTCTACGATCCGCTCACGCAACTGCCCAACCGTCGATTGCTGCTGGACCGTTTCGGGCTGGTGGTTGCGGCCTGCAAACGCAGCAAACGCTATGCCGCGCTGATGTTCATCGACCTGGACAACTTCAAGCCGCTCAACGACGAGCACGGCCACGACGTGGGCGACCTGCTGCTTATCGAAGTGGCCGAACGCATCACGGCCTGTGTGCGCGAGATGGATACCGTATCGCGTTTCGGCGGCGACGAGTTCGTGGTGATACTGAACGAACTGAATACCGACCGCCAAGCTTCCGCGCGCCAGGCGGCGGAAGTGGCGGAGAAGATCCGCTTGTCGCTGGGCGAGCCATATCTGCTGGATGTGGTGCATTCGGGCGGCAAAGAATCGAGCCGGATCGAACATCGTTGCACAGCCAGTCTGGGCGTGGTGCTGTTCGACCAGCACAGCACTTCCAGCGAAGACCTGCTGCGCATGGCGGATGACGCCATGTATCAGGCCAAGCAAGGCGGGCGCAATCAGGTGCGATTCCTCGAACATCAGCCGGGCGCATCTGCCCGCTCTTGAAATTTGTCCGGCACGTCCCCACGTGCCGAATCACCGATTTAACTTGAACAACTCAAACGGAGAAAACATGACTGACAGCACGACCGTCAACCGCGAAACCATGGGTTTCCAGACCGAAGTCAAACAGCTTCTGCAGCTGATGATCCATTCGCTCTATTCCAACCGCGAGATATTCCTGCGCGAGCTGGTCTCCAACGCATCCGACGCCTGCGACAAGCTGCGCTTCGAGGGCCTGCACAACGCCGCGCTGTTCGAGAACGATTCCGAACTGGTCATCCGCGTCAGCTTTGACAAGGAAGCGCGCACGCTGACCATCGCCGACAACGGCATCGGCATGAACCGCGACGACGTTATCAACAACCTCGGCACCATCGCCAAGTCCGGCACGCGCGAATTCTTCGGCAAACTCTCCGGCGACCAGCAGAAGGACGCCAACCTCATCGGCCAGTTCGGCGTGGGTTTCTATTCCGCCTTTATCGTGGCTGACAAGGTCACCGTGCTCACCCGCCGCGCGGGCGAGAATGCCGATCAGGGCGTGCGCTGGGAATCGGACGGCGGCGGCGAGTTCGACATCGAGATGGTGGAGAAAGCCACGCGCGGTACCGAGATCATCCTGCACCTGCGCGAAGATCAGGACGACCTGCTGGCCGGTTACAAACTGCGCGAAATCATCCGCAAGTATTCCAACCACATCGTGCAGCCCATCGTGATGAAGAAGGAAGAATGGAAGGACGGCGGTTATGTCACTACCGACGAGGACGAGACCGTCAACCAGGCCACCGCGCTGTGGACGCAATCCAAGAACGACATCACCGAAGAACAATACAAGGAGTTCTACAAACACGTCGGCCACGACTACGACGACCCGCTGGCCTGGAGCCATGCCCGCGTCGAAGGCCGTCAGGAATACACGCAACTGCTGTACGTTCCCAAGCACGCACCGTTCGACCTGTGGGACCGCAACGCGCGCCACGGCATCAAGCTCTACGTGCGCCGCGTGTTCATCATGGACGACGCCGAACAACTGATGCCGCTCTACCTGCGCTTCGTGCGCGGCGTGGTGGATTCCGCTGACCTGCCGCTCAACGTCTCGCGCGAGATATTGCAAGAGTCCAAGGACATCGAAGCCATCCGCAAGGGCTGCACCAGCAAGGTACTGGCACTGCTGGCCGACATGGCCGAGAAAGAGCCGGAGCAATACGCCAGCTTCTGGAAGGAATTCGGCAAGGTGCTGAAAGAGGGCGTGGGCGAGGACTTCGCCAACAAGGACAAGATCGCTGCGCTGCTGCGTTTCGCCTCCACCAAGGCGGACACCAATGAAGAGACCGTCTCGCTCAAGGACTACATCGCGCGCATGAAGGACGGCCAGGACAAGATCTACTACGTCACCGCCGAGACCTTCAACGCCGCCAAGAACAGCCCGCACCTGGAAGTGTTCCGCAAGAAAGGCATCGAAGTGCTGCTCATGTCCGACCGCGTGGACGAATGGGCGCTGAGCTACCTCACCGAGTTCGACGGCAAGCAACTGGTCTCCGTCGCCAAGGGTGGTCTCGACCTGGGCGCGCTGGAAGACGCCGCCGAGAAACAGGAGCAGGAGAAACAAGCCGACGAACTCAAGCCGCTGCTGGAAAAGATCAAGAGCAGCTTGGGTGACAAGGTCAAGGAAGTGCGCGTCACGCACCGCCTCACCGACAGCCCGGCCTGCCTGGTCGCCGACGACAACGACATGAGCGCCAACCTCGCGCGCATGCTCAAAGCCGCCGGCCAGAACGCGCCGATGTCGCAACCCATCCTTGAGATCAATCCGCAGCACCCGGTGGTGACACGCCTGCAAGCGGAAGAGAAACACTTCGACGACTGGGCCAGCGTGCTGTTCGAGCAAGCCCTGCTGGCCGAAGGCGGCCAACTCGACGACCCCGCCACCTTCGTCAAACGTATCAATCAACTGATGCTGGAGATGGGCAAGTAAGCAGACAGCTTGTCAGGTATCAAACAGAACGGGCATCTTCGGATGCCCGTTTTTTTCGTTCAAGGGAATCTCGAAGATTCCAATCCCGTCATTCCTGCGAAGGCCGGAATCCAGTGGTTTTAATTAACAATGCAGTTTTGTCAGTGCGTTGCACTGCGTCTAAATTATTACTGGACACTGGCCTGCGCCGGTGTGACGAATGATTAGAGTTGCCCTAAAATGAAACACGAAGCTGCCTCGATTTTGTTCTAACATCGCAAGCAACGGTCTTGCTAGCCAAGCAAT
The DNA here is from genome assembly GCA_011620315.1 of Sideroxydans sp. Taxonomy (GTDB): domain Bacteria; phylum Pseudomonadota; class Gammaproteobacteria; order Burkholderiales; family Gallionellaceae; genus Sideroxyarcus. Next base: position 8,158 of record WOZO01000062.1, read on the forward strand.
GGGAGGGGTCGAGATGAACAGATCACGCCGTCGTTTGCTGCAACAACTGACTGCCCTGGGACTGCTGACCGGTGCGGGCATCCCCGGCCTGATCCGCGATGCGCTGGCTGCCGGGAACTATCCGGTCTTGCAGGGCATGCACAAGATCAAGGGCGAGGTCCGCATCAACGGCAAACTGGCCCGTGAGGGGCAGCCTGTGTTGCCGGGCGACAAGGTCACCACTGGCGCGAACGGTGAAGCAATCTACGTCATAGACGGCAATGCCTTTTTG
>WOZO01000123.1 GCA_011620315.1 Sideroxydans sp.
TCTATACCATGGTGAACGAAGAAATCACCATATACAAGAAACCTAGTCAAGCCATCGAAAAGGGACTCTTATGACGAACCAAGCGATTTCCGTCAATGACCAAGCGCAACCCATCGCACGTTTTATGGGGTGGCCACAGTGGGCCTCACTTCAATCTTTGATGAGCGGCAGCGAAGAAAGTGAATTTTTTCAGAGGGTTGCGGCGGACCTCGCGCAACGCATCGAAGCCATGCCGGTGATTGGCGGGCAGGAGGATTCCGATGCTGCACAGACGGTGTACCTGCACTACTTCCTGGGTGCGTCTGATGTGTGGGTGCTGGAGAAAGACGTGGGCGGGGGTGTCGAGCAAGTGTTTGCTTTCGCCCTCTTGAACGCTGACTACCAGATGGCCGAACTGGGCTATGTCGATCTGTCGGAGCTGCTGCTGTTGGGCTTCGAGCTGGACTTTCATTTTTCACCCAAGCCGCTTGCCGAGGTGCGCGAGAGCGTGCGCAAACGGGCGGGCTTGTTCTGAATTTCAACCCGGCCCGGCATCGGGCCATCATGCAACGGAGTAGAAAAAATGGCCTCTTTGAACAAAGTAATGCTGATGGGCAACATCGGAAACGCGCCCGAGTGCCGCACGATGCCCAACGGTGATCCGGTGGCGCACTTCCGCCTTGCGACCACCGAGGGTTGGACGGATCGAAGCACGCAGGAGCGAAAGGAGCACACCGAGTGGCACAGCATCGTGTGCTACCGGCAGCAAGCCGACTTTGTGCGGGAGTACCTGGGCAAAGGTCGTCAGATCTATGTCGAGGGTTTCTTGCGCACTCGAAAATGGACGGACAAGCAAGGCATCGAACGCTACAGCACGGAGATCCGCGCCGATGCTGTCCAGCCGCTTGGCGCTCGCCCAGAGGGCGCAGGGGGCGGTTCTCGCCAGCCGCAAGGCCAAGGAAACGAGCCGCAACCGGTGGGCGCCCTGCCCCCGGACATGGATGACGATTTGCCGTACTGAGTGCGAGGGCGGAAATTTCGCGGAGGCGAAAATCTGTCTTGACAACCTAAAAAGGTTGCAAACTGTGGTACACCGCCCTACCCTCTCTGCAAAACTTATAAATTAATTAGTCGAGCCGAACATGAAAATTCTTGCGATTGCGAATCAGAAAGGTGGCGTAGGCAAGAGCACGTTGACCGTGCACCTGGCCTATGCCGCCATCGAGGCGGGGTTGCGTGTGCTGCTGGTGGATATGGACAAGCAAGGCAGTTTGTCCCTGAGCTTCCCGGCTGGCGATGACGCAGAACCTGGCTTATTGGCTTCCCGGTTGTACGACGCTGCAGCGCCGCAGGAGGGGCCGGAGTACATCACAGACCGGCTGGCGATCATCCGCGCCGATAACGCCCTCCTCTCCATCGACAAGGCCGAAAACGAAGTGATCCGCCGCCCTGGCCCTGCCCTGCGGCAGTTTGCAGGCGACTTTGATTTGTGCCTGCTGGATACGCCGCCTTTGCTGGGCGTGCGTCTCATGGCTTCGCTGGCCGCTGCTGACTATGTGGTGACGCCGGTTTCCGTTGGCTTGTATGAGCTGGCGGGCGTGGCCGACTTGCTGCAGACGATTCACATCGTCCGCACGCAGGGGTTCAATCCGCGTCTTCGTCACATCGGCATTCTGCCGGTCAAAACGAACAACCGCAGCACCGAGGAACGCGAGGGACTTGCATCGCTTCGCGCCCAGTACGGGGCCGCGATCTTGCCCGAGGTGCTGCCCGAGCGCGCGCCGGTTCGCAAAGCAATTGCGCTGCGCCGTCCTGTGTGGGTTGCCACCAGGGGCGACGGACATTTGAAGGCTGCGCAGGAGTGGCGCGCGGCTTGTGCATCAATTTTGGGGAGGATGGGGAAATGAACGCCAAGACGTTGACGAGCAAAAAGATGGGGCAGGGCGCTCCAGCGGCCGTAGCCGCGAAGAAGGCCCCGATGAAGGCCAAGGCAGCGGGTTCCAATGCCTTCGCAGGGGCTGGCCTCATGCTGGGCGCAGGCGGTGCCATGGGCACGGGCATCGATGCATTGTTTGGTGATGCAGAAATGCCGGAATTTGCGGTGAACCTCGATGACGTGGAAATCATCGGTCAGGTACGCGAAGAATTCGAGGACGACGAGCAAGGATTGTCGGAGTTGGGGGCAAGCCTGGCCAAGATGCAGATTCAGGCCATTTTCCTGCGCGTCATGCCCGCAGGACACCCCAAGCCGTTCCGGCTGGTGGCCGGTGAACGGCGCGTGCGCGCTGCGCGCTTGCAAGGCCTGGCCACGCTGCGCGCAAAGGCCAAGGAGCTGACCGACGAAGAAGCGGAGGATCTGCAGTTTGCGGAGAACACACACCGCAAGAACCTCACCCAAATCGAGGAAGCCCGCAAGATTCAGCGTGACCTAGATACGCTGGGTTCGGTCGAAGCGGTCTTGGAACGCCACAACAAAGGCCGCCCCTGGCTGTCCAAAATGCTTTCGCTGCTGCACCTGCCGGAGCAGGCAAAACGGCTGGTCAATGAGTCCATCAGCGCCGACGCCGAAGTGATTTCCACCGTGCGCCAAGTGGAGAAGGTCAACCCCGCCAAGGCGAAAGAATTGGTGGACGATTTGAAGAAGACGCGGGGCAAGGAAGATGCCCGCGCCAAGGCGCTGGCTGTGCGCGACGAGGTCAAGCCCAAGGCACCCAAGGCAGGGAAGAAGGGCGCAGAGAAGGGCGCCAATACGACGGTTGCCCAAAAGGACATGCGAACGCGCGACATGCTGGCCAGCGGCTCGTCAGGCGTCGATGTTCCTAGCCTGCTGGTGGACATTTACGAGCGTCTGGCAGTTGAGGGCCAGCGGCCCGAAGAAGTTTTGTCCGACCTGCAACCCGAAGAGCAAAGCGCCTGCATCGCCGCGCTGCGCACGCCGTTCGAGCAGGCGCGCAAAGCCGAGAACGCCGGGAAGCATGTATTTGCAGGCCTGCGCGAAGGGCGGTTTGCGACTGAGGGCGCCGGGGCGCTGCTGCTGGCAGCGTGCCTGTGCGGACTGGAAGGCTCGTTCAACAGCGAGTTCCGCTTGGATGATGTTCTGTCGGTGATTGTTTGAAGTGATGCGCCGCCCGACGGGGCGGCGCATACAAGGGGATTCGAGTTGTTCTATTTTTGGTCTACGTGGGGTGATCTATGACGCATGGCGAATTTGTTCCTGTGTCTGTCCCAGAGTTTGAAGCGCTGCAGCACTTGCTGAAAGACAGCTTGAGTGCCGACCGCATTGCTGCAGCGCGCCTAGTGATGTTGGATAGCTACTCCAACCAGGAAGCTGCAGATCAGTTTGGTGTGACCCGGCAGGCGGTTTGGAAGACGGTGCAACGGATGCGCGACACCCTCGACCGCTACAAAGAGGCCCGCGTAATCGAAGAAACAGGGATTGAACGCAGCTTGCCGCGTGGGTGGAGGCGTGCGACCATTACCGCGCCTGCTGCAATTGTTGAGCGCAGCCAGGCCGACGCAGAGGCTGCACACCAGGCGCGTTTGAACCAGGTGGCAGAGGCGGGGGCGGCATTGCTTGCGACGGCATATCGGCGCCGGAGCACCGACCGATGACCCATAAAAAAAGCCCGGCAGGTTATGCCGGGCTGTAAGTAGTCAAGCCAGTGCATTTGCAACGGCAGAAAAATTATAACTTTCCATGGCGGCAAAGAAGCAAGAAACGATCATCGACTATAGGGCAGGGCACGTGCCGGAGTGGGTGCGCCGCGCTATTGATGAGCAATTCGCCATCGAGGCGGAAGACGCACGGCAGGCCGGAACCCTTGGGTACATGACCCGCGCCCTGGTGCTCGCCACGATGCCCTACAAAGACCCCAAGGCGGACGTTTTTACGCGCGTAAACGGCGACTTCAAATTGCGCATCCTGGCGGGCTACGAGGGCGGAATCCCTTATGGGATCTACCCGCGCTTGCTTATGTCATGGGTGGCTACCGAGGCGGTGCGCAACCAATCGCCGGTCATCGAGCTGGGCGACTCCTTGCGCCAGTTCCTGCGAGACGTTTTAGAGTTGCGCGCGGGCGGCGGCGAGCGTGGAACGTCCACCCGCGTTGCCGAGCAGATGAAGCGCCTTTTTGGTTCGCTCATCACCGCGCAGATGACACACGGAGCTGCTGGCGATCCTGGCTTCGTTTTGCGCAATGTGCTGATCGCTGACGGCCTGCACCTGGAGAATGAAGAAGCGTTCGACCTTGATACGCCTGTCGATGGCGACGAGCGCGCCATTTGGGTTCCGCAGCATGAGCGCGACGCAGGGAAATGGAAGTCGAGCGTCAGGCTCAGCGCCCCATTTTTTAATGAGCTGATCGAGCACCCCATTCCCATTGATTTGCGGGCATACAAGGCGTTGCGTGGTTCGCCGCTGGCGATGGACATTTATTCCTGGCTCACCTACCGAATGAGCTACACGGACAGACCGACAAGGCCGATTCGGTGGGAATCCTTGATGGGCCAATTCGGTTCCTCGTTCAACACCGACAACATCGACCAGGCTTCCAGAGACTTCAAGAAAGGGTTCTTGAAGGCATTGAAGGCCGTGCAGATCGTTTACCCACTTGCGCGGCTCAAGGTCGAGGACAACGGCCTTGTCCTGCTCCCGTCGCCCCCACACGTTGCCCCTGTACGCAAGAAAAAGGGGAGTAGAAGCGGGGACAGTGACGATGGCCAGAACTCGCTCTTCTGAATTTCGCGTCCGCGAAATTTTGGGTTGCACTAGGCGGACAGCGCACCGGTCCGGTGGCAACGTCGGCTATAAATGTGAACAGGGTCAATGAACCCTTGAACGCTTTGGATCCGTGATGACCGTTTTGCAGCGATTGCTGCCGGTGGGTGTAGCCAGGCGAACTCACGCTACCCGCCACGAAGCGGCAGTAGGGTACAGTGACCGGGGACGGCACGAATGGCAGTTGTGCGATGTACTGCGGTCATAGAGCATTCGCGAGCGGTTGGCGCCGCGCCACCTACTGCTTCGACTGGTTCCCGACTCCAAACATCGGCTTTCACGCGCAGGGGAACCAGCGATCAACGTCGAGCCCAATCGGCCTTGCCAAGGATGTGAACCGCCGGGACGATTCGCAGCTCGATAAATTGTTCGGCAAAGTGGAGTTGTTGATGGTGCGCGAGAGCAAGCAAATCGAATTCACTTTCTAGGCCTCGCATTTCAAGCCGGGCGTCGCGCTCGCACCCAACAAGCGCGAGGTCGCGCGCGCGTTCGTGGTTGGGGTATCTCCCTGCTACTGAACAAGTATCCTCGCGAACACCATGCGAATACTACTCATCGAAGATGACTCCATGATCGGCAAGGCCGTTCGCGAAGGCTTGGTGCAAGCTGGTTTCGCGGTGGACTGGGTAACCGATGGGCATGCCGCCGAGTTGTCTATGTCCAGCGTTGCTTATGACCTGGCCATCCTCGACCTTGGATTGCCCAAGAAGGATGGCATGGCCCTGCTCACTACGCTGCGCAGGATGGGCAATCACTTACCTATTGTGATTGTCTCCGCGAGAGATACCGTACAGGACCGGATCGCGGGGCTGACCGCCGGTGCCGATGACTACGTACTCAAGCCCTTCGATCCGGACGAACTTTTGGCCCGTGTACGGGCCGTGTTGCGGCGCCATGCTGGCAGCGGCTCGTCGTTGCTGGTGATCGGCTCGCTGAGTCTCGACCCGGAGCGGCGTTCGGTGACCCAGAGCGGACGGCCGGTTGAACTGTCGACGCGGGAGTTCGCCGTGCTGGAAGCCTTGATGCAGCGCCCTGGCACCGTTGTTTCGCGCCAGAAGCTGGAGGAAACCGTGTACGGGTGGGGGGAGGAGGTCGGCAGCAACGCAATTGAGGTGCACATGCACTATCTGCGCAAGAAGCTCGGCGCGACCGTGATCATGAACGTGCGCGGCGTGGGCTACCGCGTTACGGAGGGCTGATGCGATCGATTGAAAGAACACTGTTGGGTTGGACACTTGGCACCCTGGCTTTGGGGGCCTTCCTCGTTTCGCTGGCGGTCTACTTTTTTACACTCGAAGAGATGCACGAGGTCTTCGATGCCGAACTGCAGCACGTCGCAACGGCCGTGGCGAGCTATCACCAGGCGGGTAACCAATCCGGGCAGACCGATGATGTCGGGTCGCCGACGCGAACCGACATCGCCGATGACTCGGAGATCGTGACGCTGATGTGGACAGCGCAGGGCCAGAAGATCTTCTCGTCTGACCCCCGCGTCGCACTGCCATTCTCCAACATCGAAGGGTTGTCGCAGCCAGTGGTTGGAGGCGAGGCGTGGGTCGTGTATTCCACAGTCGGCGCCGACGGCGTGACCCAGGCCGCGCAGCGTGTCGCGTCCCGCGACGAGATGGCTGGTGAGTCTGCTGAGAAGGTCTTTCTGCCTTTGGTTGGGCTCACAGTGGGAATCGGCGGATTGCTGGTGTTCGGCTTGCGACGCGGCTTCTACCCGCTGGAAGGAGCGGCTAAAGACATCGCGCGACGCAATGCGCGGTCGCTGGAGCCGATACCGGTCGAACAGGTGCCCACTGAAATCGCCCCGCTGGTGTCGTCCATCAACGAATTGATGAGCCGCCTGGCGGTTTCGTTTGCGGCGCAACGGCGCTTTCTCGCCGATGCGGCACATGAGTTGCGCACGCCAGTGACCGCATTGCGATTGCAAGTGAAGTTGCTTCAAAGATCAAAGAACGAGATTGACCGGGCACGGGCTCTGCAAGATCTCGAGGCTGGCGTAACCAGATCACAGCGACTAGTAGAGCAGTTGCTGCATGTTGCTCGTACAGAGCCGGACGGCGAGACCTCACGCGTCGAGCCGGTCGATCTTGCTGAACTCGTCCGCAGTGTTGTGGACAACTTCAGCAACAAGGCCTTGCACAGAGGTATAGACCTCGGTGCGACCACGCCAGGCAACGTTGCAACGAGCATCGTGGTGGCCGCCGATCCCGAGCAGATGACCGTGCTACTGAACAATCTGGTGGAGAACGCTCTGCGGTACACGCCGGCGGGTGGCGTTGTGGATGTTGAGGCGAGCTGCTGCAACGGCTCGCCTGAGCTGCGTGTGGTCGACAACGGTCCCGGCATTTCGGAGGGCGAGCAGGCCCGCGTGTTCGACCGCTTCTATCGAGGTGCGGATGCCACTGCGCTGGCGCACGACGGCGGTGGCAGTGGCCTCGGACTGGCCATCGTAAGGGCGATTGCCGAACGCCACAACGCGCACGTCAGTCTGCAGACGCCCGACGGTGGCAAAGGTCTGATGGTGGTTGTGCGCTTTTCTGAAGGCACGCGGCAGCCAGACCCGCCTGTTCTGGTCGGGCATCGAATCGCAACGACGCCGTCCATCGCGACGTGATCTGACCTCGACGGTTGTTATCAGTGCAAACGTCGCGCTGGCAATGACTTGACCATGTAGGTTGAGTTCAGGCCTTCATCTCGCTGGCGGAGAAACTGAACTTGCCCTTGTGCCAATTTTGAAGCTCGCATTGAGCCAACCTGTGCCGAGGCACAGCACTGACAGTGCTCATGGGAGGTTGTTAAGTCACGGTTAAGCTGCCATCGTGACCATACGGTCGCATGCAGTTCTCAGATAGCTTTTTGCGACGGTTTGGCGTGTCTGGTGTTTGCGCCATATGAAGTTGGCGCTCGAATCAAATGGCATCGACTCGGCATGGTTGCGAGTTCGCCCCAAAGTCACGACCGAAGTGCTCGCGCTGGCGGCCAGTCTGTTTTTCGCCTTCGCTTGCAACACCGCATTCATCCGCACGGCAATGGCCGACCGTTCGTGGTTGGACACCGGAACCTGGCTGTTCGGCGGTGCGATGCTGTTGTTGCTGACCGCCTTGCATCTCTTCCTGCTGTTACTGGTGTTGCACCAACGCTTCGCCCGGCCGTTGCTGGCGGTGCTGATTGTCGCGACCGCGTTCGCCACCTACTACATGCAGCGCTTCGGCGTCTTTCTGAACCCGAGCATCCTGCGTGCCGTGTTCCGCACCGATGTGGCGGAGGCGGGTGAGCTGTTCAGTTGGGGTATGGTTCCGCACCTGCTGCTGTATGCTCTGGTACCGCTGGCATTGCTCTGGCGGGTGCAGATCACACAACGCACCCTGGCGCGTGCGGTCGTTGTGCGTGCTGCAACAATCGTCGGCGCGTTTGTCTTGCTGATCGGTTCGGTGCTGCTGGTGTTTCAAGATTTCTCGGCGTTGATGCGCAATCAGAAAGACCTGCGCTACCTGATCACGCCGGCGAACGTTCTGTATTCGAGTGGACGCGTTCTGGCCTCCGACACGCACCAGGCCAGCAAGCCGCGGGCGATGGTCGGTACCGATGC